>CAYLZQ010000047.1:0-9245 GCA_964388045.1 uncultured Elusimicrobia bacterium
ACGACAAGCTCATGCGCGGGGAGACGGTCCAGATCGTCAAAGACGTCTACGAAAACCCTCTCTTCAACCTTCAGTGCGCCAGGGCCCTCTGGGCCGTGGTCCGCAAGCAGCCTTCCGGGGTCTTCCACGTGGCGGGCAAGGACGTGGTCAACCGCTACCAATTCGCCCTCAAGATCGCGGAGGTCTTCGGCCTTGACGCCTCGCTCCTCAAGCCCGTGGAGAGCTCCTTCTTCGACGGCATCGCCCCCAGGCCCAAGAACACCTCCTTCGTGACGACCCGCATGGAAAGGGAGCTGGGGATCGCCCCCCTCAGCCTCGAGGAGGGCCTTAAGGCCATGAAGGCCGCGATGGCGGTAAAGACTTAATCCTCATGGAAGAAGACGCCCGCTGGCTCCTGCCCGAGAACCTCAAGGCGGCCGAGGAAAAGGCCCGGAGGCAGGCGCGGCTTGGGATTCTCGATCCCAGGGACGACTTCTCCTCCTACTACGCCTACCGCACGGGAGCCAACCGGGACTGGATCAGGGCCCATGCCATCGCCGACGACGCCGAGGCCCTGGCCTATGCGCGGACCCTGAGGGGCTGCCTGAAAAGGCGCGGCTGCCGACTCGAGGGGCAGATGCTGGACGTGGGCTGCGCGACCGGCGCGATCACCGAGGCCTTGAGGCGCCTCAATCCCTCGGGAAGGAGCATCGGCCTGGACCTGAGCCAAGACGGCATCGAGCTCGCCCGAGAGAGATACCCCGGCTGCGTCTTCCACAGGAGCTCCGCCGAGGATCTCGAGGTCGTCTCCGAAGGGTCCTGCGACCTCATCCATGCCCGGGAGTTCTACCCCTTCACCCGGACCAACGACTCCGACTACCAGGCGGGATACCTGAGGCTCTTCGCCGGGAAACTGAAAGCCAGGGGATTGCTGGTCTTTCAGACTCCCTCCTCCGGGAGGGGCCTCTCAGCCACTTTCCCCAGGCTTCGGGAGATTCGGGAGGAGCTGGGCTACTCCCGGGCCCTGCGCGAGCCGGCCGTCCCCCTCAGGATATCCCTCAAGCTGGGGGGGCTCATCGAGCTGGGGTCTGCCTACGCGGTCCTGGCGCTCTTGGGCTCCGCCCTAGGGAAGGCTCTCGGAGCCGGGCGGGATTTCTACCTCTTCCAGAGGGCCGGATGAGCGCCCCCCTGATCTCTGTGGTCATCCCGGCCTACAATGCCGCCTCCTTCATCGAGCAGACCCTGGAGACGGTCGCGGCCCAGACCCTCCGGGACTTCGAGGTGCTCGTGGTGGACGACGGCTCCCGGGACGCGGCGAAGGCCGTGGCGGAGGGCTTCCTGGCAAGGCATGGCCTGCGCGGCCAATGCCTCCGCCAGGACAACAAGGGAATCGCAGGCGCCCGCAACACGGGGGTGCGGGCCGGCTCCGGCGCCTACATCGCCTTCCTCGACCACGACGACATCTGGTTTCCGGAAAAACTCGAAACGACGATGGCCGAATTCGAAAGCCACCCCGAGGCCGACCTAGTCTGCCACAACGAGGAGATCGTCAAGGACGGGAAGGTGGTGCGGGTCAGCCGCAACGGCCCCGCGGCCGGGAGGATGTACGAGAGGCTCCTCTTCCTCGGAAACGCCCTCTCCCCCTCCGCCGTGACGCTCAGGAGGTCCAAGCTCCTGGAGGTGGGAGGCTTCCGGGAGAACCTTGAGTTCAACACGGTGGAGGACTACGACCTCTGGATGAGGCTCTCCCGGATCTGCCGCTTCCGGTTCCTGGACCGGGTCCTGGGCCGCTACCAACTGGTCGAGCGCGGCGCCTCCAACCGGATCGTCTATCACCACACCAACCTCGAGCACCTCCTGCGCGACCATTTCTTACGATACCCCCGGCATGGGATCCTGACTCGCCTCAAGATGCGGCGGAGGCTGGCGGCCGTCTACCGCTCAGCCCTGGGGGCCTTGATCGATCGGGGGGAGGAACCGGCAAGGCAGAGGGAATACCTCGCCAAGATGCTGCGGGCCTATCCCTTGAGTCCCAAGAACCTCGCCCGGGCCGCCCTCTGGATGGCCAGGGGCTCATGAGAACCCTCGAGCCCCCCCTCTCAGCCTATGCCACTCCTCCCGCCCGGAGGGCCTGGGAGCTCGGGGAGCTCCTTGGCGGCCTGGAGCTCCGCTACTTCAGCCACGGGAGGATCGCCCTGGCCAAGGCCCTGCAGGTCGCGGGCATAGGAAGCGGGGAGGTGCTCCTTCCAGGGCTCATCTGCCGGGAAGTGCCGGAGGCAATGAAGGCGCAAGGGGCGCGGATCCTCTACTATCCCGTGGACGAACGGATGCGCCCCGACCTCGAAAGGCTTCCAGGGGCCAGGGCCATCCTCGCCGTCAACTACTTCGGATTTCCCCAGGACCTCTCCCCCTTCCGCTCCTACGCCCAAAGGGCCGGGGCGGTCCTCATCGAGGACAACGCCCATGGGCTCTTCAGCAGGGACGCGGCGGGCGCCTGGCTCGGGACCAGGGCGGACCTCGGGGTCTTCAGCCTCCGGAAAACCCTTCCCCTTCCCAACGGGGCCGCTCTCGCGGCCAGGCCGGGACGCTTCCGGCTTGCCCCCCAGGAGGCCTTCTCCGCGCCTACGCCGGCCTCCTACCGGCTCAAGCAGGCCCTGAGGCGCACCGCGCCCCTTCTCGGGCACAAGCCCCTCGGGTTTCTTACCAGAGGGCTCCGAGGGCTTAAGCGGATTTTCAACGGAACGGCTTCCGAAGCCTTGCTCTTCATGAAAGAATCCCCCTCCTGCCTCCTCTCGCAGCCATTGACAGTGGCTGATCCTGGGCTCGAGGTTGAAAGAAGGAGAGGCCTCTACCTCTTCGCGGAGAGGCTGGTCGGGCAGGCAGGGGGAAGGGCCGTCTTCGAGGGCCTCCCGGAGGGAGTCTCTCCCTACGGCTTTCCTTTCTACGCGGGGCCGGAGGAGCTCGTGGAGATCAGTCGAGCCCTGGGCCGGGAGGGGCTTGAGTGCTTCCCTTGGCCGGACCTCCCCCCGGAGCTCGACATGGTTCCGGAGCACTACCGCCTCTGGTGCGTGCGCTTCCTATGGTGAACTGGGAAAGATTCGATGGGAAGCCGGAGGACTGGGCCTGCCTTCTGGCTCGGACGCAGGAGGCGAACCCCTTCCAGGCCTGGGCCTGGGGCGAGCACAAGAGGGCTGAGGGCTGGCAAGCCGAGCCCTGGGTCGCCAGGGAATCCGGAAGGACCCTCGCCTGCGTCCAGGTCCTCAAGAAGAGCCTCCCCCTGGGCGGCTTCCTCGCCTATGCCCCGGGTGGGCCTATCCTGGGCTTGCCGGAGACGGATGGGAAGGCAAAGGAGGTTCTTGGCTCCTGGCCCGGGGCCATGAGGAGGGAAGGAATCCTCTACCTGCGCTGGCGCAGCCACGCTCCCTTTTCTGAAGAGAGGGAGAGGGCCGCGGGCCTCTTCCGCCGCCCCTCCTGCCGGATCAACAGCCCCCACACAATCGAGATCGACCTCTCAAAGCCCGTGGAGGTCCTCCGCTCCGAGATGAGCTCCAAGCACCGCTACTACGTGCGGCAAGCCGAGAAAGCGGCCATCGACTGGGAGCACGGAAATTCCGCGGCGCTCGTCAGGCGGATGCGCCTCCTCTACGAGGAGATGGGCCGCTCCAAGGGGATCGAGCGCAGGCTCTTTGACCCCGGGACGATCCCCTCCCTCGCGCAGGCATTCGGGCAAGACTGCCTGATCCTCTCCGGAAGCCGGGAAGGGATGGCGCTCGCCTCCTGCCTGGTCCTCAAGGCCGGGCCATCGGCCTTTTACCTCATGGCCGCGACCGGCCCCGAGGGAAGGAAGCTCTCGGCCTCCTATGCGATGATCCCCAGGCTCTTCGAGATCCTCAAGGCCTGGGGGGTCACCCGCCTCGACTTCGGAGGCATAGACCCCTCCTCTCCAGGGGCCGCTGGAGTCAACCACTTCAAGCGGGGATTCGGGGGAAGGGAGATCCTCTACCTGGGGGAATGGGAGTGGTCCCCCTGGAAGCCCATCGCCTGGGGGGCCAACGCCCTCATGAGGCTCAAGGGGCTATGAGTTGGAAGCGGTCGGTCTCGATGATTCTCACGGAGGCCTGCTCCTTGAGGCTGGGGGGAAGGCCCCTTCCGGGCTGGAGGATCCTTCTCTATCACGCGGTGGGGACCAGGCTGCCCCATGAGGGGATCTGCATCGCGCCTGAGACCTTCCGCAGGCACATGGAGGCTCTCAGGGCCGACCCCTGGGTGAGGATCGTCCCCCTCGCGGCTCCGGAAAGGCCTGGAGAGGGAACCGCGGTCTCAATCACCTTCGACGACGGCTACAGGGACAACCTCCTTTGCGCCGCCCCCATCCTCTCAGGCCTCGGGATCCCCTTCGTCGTCTTCGTCGTCCCCGCCTACATCCTAAGCCGCCGCAAGGAATACCTGACGCTCCCGGAGCTCAAGGAACTCGCCTCCGTCCCGGGATGCCGGATCGGCTCCCACGGCATGAACCACAAGCCCCTGGCAGAGCTCCCCCCGGGGGAGCTCAAGAGGGAGCTCCTGGAGAGCAGGCGCTGGCTCGAAGATCAACTCGGGCGGGAGGTCCTGGCCGTCAGCTACCCCCACGGTTCGGCCAGCCGCGGGGTCAGGGAGGCCGCTGCGGAGGCGGGATACGCCTTGGGGCTTTGCAGCCGCACTGGGGTCAACGGACAGGACCGGGATCCCCTCATGCTCTGCAGGACCGAGATCACCTCCGGAGACGGATCGAGGAGCTTCAGGCAGAAGCTCTACGGCGGCTGGGACTGGCACCGCTTCCGCCACAGGGACCCGGCAAGAGCCTGAGGCCTGCCTGTGCGCCTTCCACTGGCAGGGGACCCGAAAAAGCGCGATCTCGCAATCGCTTGCGGCTTTGCCCTGCTCGTCCAGCTCCCGTTCCTCGGCAAGGCCTACCACATGGACGAGCCATTCTTCCTGGCTGCGGCCCGGCACATCCTCCAGGACCCCCTCCATCCCTTCGGCTTCGAGTTCAACTGGTATGGAAGGTCCGCCCCGGTCGCCGAGATCATCCACACGCCTCCCCTCCTCCCCTATCTGCTGGCAGGGGCGCTGAAGTTGACCGGGGGATCCGAAGGGCTCATGCGCCTGGCTTTCCTTCCATTTGATCTGGCGGCCTGCGCCGCCCTCTGCCTCCTGGCCTCGCGCTTCCTGGCAAGGCCCCTCCTCCCCGTCTTGATCGCGGTGGCCGGGCCGGCCTACCTGATCAACATGAACCACTTGATGGCGGAAAAGCCAGCGGCTGCCTTTGGGTTTTTCTCCCTCCACTCCCTGGTCCGTGGAATCGATGCGCGCTCCGCAGCCTGGTATTGGGCCTCCGCTGGGCTACTGGCTGCGGCTGTCATGTCCAAATACCACGCGGCATTCCTCCTCCTGCCAGCCCTGGCTTATGCATGGCACAGGGGAACGCCCGCGCGCCGCCTGTGGGGCTATATGGCTCTGGCCTTGGGCCCGCTGGCGGCCGCCCTAGCCTGGGACGCGCTCTCAGGCGGGACAGTGCTCAAGGGGGCGTGGTCCTATTCCGCCTCGGGCGCTGCCTCTCCCTGGTCCGCCTAGCCGCACAAGGCCCGCTCCTTCCTGACATTCACAGGCGGCTGTGGCGTGGTCACGGCTTTCTGGCCGTGGCTTTTGCCGCGGCTCCGCCTTGGGGCGGCGCTCGCCCTGGCATGCGCGGGACTTTTGTTTCTCCCATGGCTGGACCTGGTTCCCGCAGTCAGGCCGGTGGACCGGCTCACGGGATTCGTCATGGCCTCAGGGGGCCTCTTGGCGTTGGCGGGGCTTCTCAGGCGCCAAGCCCGGGAGAGGCCGAGCTGGGCGCTCTGGGCCCCATGGGTCCTTGCGGTCTCCCTGATGCAGGGAAGCCTCTACTGGTCGCTCATGGCACGGTTTTTTATGTTCATGATGCCTCCCCTCGTCTTCGGGCTGGCCGAAGCCCTGGAAACCGCGATGGAGGCAAAGGCGCTCCGAAGGATTTACGGTTTGAGTCTGGTCCTAACCCTAGTCCTCTCAGCCTCGCTGGCCCTGGTGGACTATCGTTATGCCGCCGCGCAAAAAACAATGGCTCGTCAAGTCGGCGCCGCCTACGGGCGGGACCGGAGGGTCTGGTGCCTCGCCCATTGGGGGCTTCAGCACTACCTCAACGAGGCCGGGGCCAGGGACCTCGACTGGTCCCGCGGGGGCTGGGACCAGGTGAAGCCCGGCGATGCGGCGGTCTCAGCCAGGGTTAATTTCCAGGTCATGCGCCCCCTCCGCCCCAGGCTTTCCAACGTCCGCAAGCTGGCCGTGGACTGCCTGATCCCGCTGCGCCTCATCAGCGCCTGGACCGGGGAGGGAGGCTTCTACTCCAACGCGACCGGCTTCCTGCCCTATTCCTTCAGCACGGAACTTCTCGAGGAATTCACGGTCGTCGAGATGCTCTGAGCGACGGCCAGAGCGCGAAGGCCCGGGCCGAGGGCGGCCTGGCGCGGGATCCAGGCCAGCCCCTGCGCAAAGGGCCCCTCTGCGAGGACGCGCCGGAGAGCCTCCGAGGACTGAGTTCGGCAGAATTACAATATTGAAAAGTTATCGCGTTTTGGCTAGACTGCTGTTTTGTTCGGCGAGCAGCGCGGGAACGGCTTCCAGGTCGGGGTTCCTATCTGCCTTTGAGCGGATTCTTTCGCCGGGGGTTTCTCGTGGGAGGATCGAGTTTGGCGTGCTGAGTGGCTGGGTTTCGAGGTTGGAGAAGTGAGCCTTCCTGGAGGACAATCGTGCCGAAGCGACATTGCCGGCCAGGACTTGGCTGTAACTGGAATGTAGCCAGTTCAAGTCCTGCGCGGGAGCCCCGCTCCCTCCTCGGGCTCCCCGGATTTCAGGCGCGCAAACCAGGCACGCTGGAAAATCAGAGGAGCGCGGCCTCCCTCGGGCTTCGGCCGCGACTTCCTGTTGAAACTCCCTTCGGCCGTCTGAGTTTCGGCCAGGTGATAGACCTTCGCCGTGTACTGCCCATCCGCCAAACTGGAAAAAGTCGCCGTCGCCGTCTGGACCACGCCGAAAAAAGTCTGAGTCGAAGTCGTCTGGTCCGGCTTGAGAAGGGTGATCTTTTCGATTCCGTCCACGGAGTCCGTGCCGACCACGTTGACCGTCGTCATGCTGGAAGCGTAAACGAGGGAAGTGCCGTTGGCGTCGAACAGCTCGGCCCTGAGGTTCACCCGGTCCAGTTGGAAACTGGTCAGCTCCAAATTTCCGGCGGCAGCCGCTCGCGCATGCTCACGGCTGCCATATTGATGATCGGATTTGTCCTCGGTTTGATTCGTCCAGCGCAGGCAATTCAGGAGGATACGTCGAGCAGGCTGGACGCAAGGGCCTTTTTTGCAAAGAACTGCGACAAGGTTCGTTCTCTGATTGGAAGCGATCCGAACGAAGCTGGCGTTAGGCTTGAGTGGGAGATCGTGCGGCCGATGGGTGACGACCCTCGCGTACTTGGGTTCCTGGAAGAACTCATTTCTGACAGCCCGAGTTCCTTTGCGGCAGAGGTGGTTCTGGCCGAGACGCGGTCGGTCGTCGAGTACTACTCCGACGAAATCAGGAAAGCACGGACGGTCCCCGTGGTGCTGAGAATCGTGGATCGAGGACTAAGGAATCCGAACGTCGGCGCGCGCCTAATGGCTGCTGAGGTGCTGCGCGCCCTTGGTCCGCAGTATGACGCTCGGCTACAGGCGGCGTACCTCGACGTGTTCGCAACCGAAGTTGCTCCGTCCGTTGATGATAGCGCTCGGAAGGACATGGTTCGTGTCGTGCGCGGGCTTCTCAGACGTGTGAACGCAGATCCAAGGACTCGCCGCCTGATTAGGACCGCGACGGAGAAATACAACCTCCTCGCGTTTTTTAGGAGTCGTATCGAAGTGCCTCAGCAGCCTGGAACGCTTGCCGAGCGAATGAAGGACTTCGAGGCATGGCAGCGGCTGATGTGGTCCAGCAAATGAAGCGATTCCTGGTCGTGTCTCTGCTTGCAATTCCTGGCGTGGCGGATGCGGCGGGATACGATGTTGCCCGCTCGACGAATTATGTCGAAACGTGGTGGTACACGACGGACCAGCCAGGAAACATGTTCAAGACTGTGAATCATGTGAATGGTAGCCTCGCGCAGCCGCCCGGCCCCTATACATGGTATTGGCTATTCAATCCCAAGACAAGCGAGACGAGAAGCAATGACGGCGATGACACGATTCTTGCACGCAGGGGAGAGGATTGCACAAACTTTGTTTCCCAAGCGCTAAAGGAAGGCGGCATCACCTTCACAACCGGAACCGTTATTCCATATTGGGGAAAGGGGAACGCCCTCGTCCGAGTTCGTGAGCTGCAGGGGACGCTTCGCAGTATCGCGAGCCCGGTGACCTTTTTCTCGCCAAGCGGAGCGCCCGCAAACCTATCGGCAGGCGACGTGGTGATTTGCCAGAATCGGCATTCGACAATCGTTCAGAGCGGCGCAGGCCGCAACGTCGTACTTGCTGCCCATTCAAACGATACCAAGACGGGCACGCTGGACTATTACTTTGAGTCACCGAGCGTCGGTCGATGGGCGCGCGCATTCCACCTAGTAGGTGTCGCAGTTACGACGGCCACGACGGCCTCGGATGCGACCGCGCCCTCGACGATTCGTCGCGATTCCCAAGGTAGGAGCATCCCTGACGGAGGATTCGGAACCGGGACTCAATTCACCGCTGAGGTTTCAGACTCTGGGAGCGGTGTGGACAGTTTCGAAGTCACGGAGCGAGAGCCGATTCTCGACCAGACATGGAGTCTGATTCTCGGCGATGCCTCGTATGTTCTAAGCGATCCGACCTTCCATGGCTCCGCGCATACATACTCGATTGACCTGAGTCGGATCGCAGATGGCACCACGGTTTACTTTCAGGCACTAGACGCCGCCGGAAATTTGGAGCTGACCAGTTTCCAATTGGACCGGGTGAGCCCCACGTCCGAGCTCTTCGACGCCAACGGCGCTTCCCTCGTTTACGCTTCCAGCATGACCCAGGTGACCGTCAAAGGATCGGACGCTTCTTCGGGCATTGATAAGATCACTCTGCTCAAACCCGACCAAACGACTTCGACCCAAACTTTTTCCGGCCAACTCGTCGCGTACGCGACGTTTACTTCTCTCGCAGACGGATCGCATCTCGCAACTGCCCATGACCGCGCGAATAATTCGGCGCAGCAGAGTTTTACCAGGG
>CAYLZQ010000048.1:0-9204 GCA_964388045.1 uncultured Elusimicrobia bacterium
GGGGAAGAGCTCCTCAGCCACTCTGAGGCCTTGTGGCGGCCAGACAGGCCTGGAGGTCCCTGGCCAGCTCGTCTATCCTGTGCTCCAGGACGCGCATCTGGGTGTCGTGGGCCTCGCGCAGCTTGTAGAGCTCGCCGGCCAGGGCCAGGGCGGCGTAGGTGGCGAGCTTGGAGGTGTCCGCGATCTTGTCGTTTTTCCTGGCGATCTCGGCCATCGTCTCGTTGACTTTCTGGGCCAGGGCGTTGACCTCGATGGGGGTGAAGCCCTCCATGGAGACGGTGAGCTTCCTTTTGAAGATCTCGATGTCGACGACCTCGTTCATGGGAGCTGCGCGAGCTTCTGGGAAAGCCTCTCCAGGCGCGAGCGCAGGCGCTGCTTGTGGCTTGCGGCCGCCTGGAGGAGCTTGGCTTGCTCCCGAAGCCTTTTGTTCTCTTCTTCGAGCCTGGCGTTGGCCTTGGAGAGCCTGGCGTTCTCTGCGGAGAGGGCCTTCAAGGACTCGCAGGCCTGCTGGACCAGGCCCTGGAGGTTCTTGAGGCTGAGCTGCCCGATCATGCGCGCAGGACCGCGCCCAGGCCCTTGAGCTCGGAGAGGACCTTCTCCACGGCCGCGTTCACCTCCTCGTCCCGGAGGGTCCGGTCCTCGCGGCCGAAAAGCAGGCGCAGGGTCAGGCTCCGCTTTCCAGGCGGGATGCCCTTTCCCGAGAAGACGTCCACGAGCTCGAGGGATCTGAGCTCTTCGATCCCGCAGGCCCTGACCGCTCTTTCCACCTTCCCGTAGGAGGTCCCCCGGGAAACCAGGACTGAGAGGTCCCTCCGGACAAAGGGATAGGGACTGTAGGGCCGGTAGCGCCTCTGGAGGGGCTCTGAGCCGGCCAGCAGATCGAGGTCCAGGTCGAAGAGGATCACTCCCTGGCGCTCGAGCTCCCAGGCCCGGGCCGCCTGCGGGTGCAGGACCCCCACGGCGCCCAGGCTCCCCTTGGAGCTTCTGAGCCTGAGCGAGGCCGCGGGAAGAAGAAGGGGGTCTCCCGGATCCGGGGGACCTTCCCTGAGCGGCGCCCATGAGATCCCGGGCAGGCCGCAGAGGAGGTCCGCGACCAGGCCCTTGGCGTCGTAGAGGTCGCTCTCCCGGGCGCGGCTCCTCCAGGTGGCCTCCGCCACGGGCCCGAAGAGGACCCCCGAGACGCGCCTGTTCTCCTCCACTCCCGTGGCCCCTCGCCTGTAGGCCTTCCCGATCTCGAAGAGGCGCAGGGAGGGGGCGCCCCGGTTGGCGTTGGTGGCCGCATTCTTCAAGAGCCCGATGAGGAGGTTGGGCCGCAGGGCCGCCCAGTCCTCGGAGAGGGGGTTGGCCACGCGGACCAGGAAGGGGGTCTCGATCCGGGAGAGCTTGAGCAGCCTCTCCGAGACGAAGTCGTAGTTGTAGGCCTCCGAAAGCCCCAGGGCCGCCAGGCGGTCCCGGCAGCGCTCGGCCAGGGCCTGGGAGCGGAGGATCTGGGAGGGCTCGAGCGGGATCCGGGCCTGCCGCGAGGGGATGTTCTCGTAGCCCAGCAAGCGCCCCGCCTCCTCGGCCAGGTCCCAGGGGGTCGCGAGGTCGCTTCGATAGGATGGGGGATGCAAGCCGAGCCCTTCGCCCTCGCTTGAAAGGGAGGCGATGGCGCCCAGGGCCCCCCGGATCTCCTCTTCGGGGAAGCTCGAGCCCAGGATCCCGTTGATGCGCTCGGCCGTGACGAGGATCGGGGCCGGCCGCGGCCTCCCGGGGCCCGTCTGGACAGGCTCGGTCGCCTTGGCGTTTGTGCCGCAGAGGCCCAGGATCAGCTCCGCGGCGCGCGCGGAGGCCGCCTCCACGGCCGCGGGGTCGGTCCCCCGCTCGAAGCGGTAGGAGGACTCGGAGCGCAGGCGCAGGCTTTGGCTCGTCAGGCGCACGGCCGGGGGGAAGAAATGGGCGCTCTCGAGGAAGCAGCGCGTGGTCTTTCCCGTGACCGAGCTTTCCAGCCCTCCCATCACGCCCGCCAGGGCCACGGGCTTGTTGGCGTCCGCGATGACCAGGCACTCCGGGGAAAGCTCGTAGTTCCGGTTGTCCAGGGCGAGCAGCCTCTCCCCCGCCTCGGCGTAGCGAACCACGATCTGGCCTCCCTCGAGCTGGTCCAGGTCGAAGGCGTGCAGGGGCTGGCCCATGTCGAGGAGAATGTAGTTCGTGGCGTCCACCAGGTTGTTGATCGCGCGCAGGCCCACGGCCTCGAGCCTGGCCGCCAGCCAGCCGGGGCTTGGCCCCACCGCCAGGCCGGTCAGGACCCTTCCCACGTAGAGGGGGCAGGCCTCGGGCTCCTCCACCGCCACGCGCAGGCAGGCCCCCTCGGGGGCCGGGAGCCTGGGCTCGGGGGGGGCCTTCAGGGGGAGCCTGAAGCAGGCCGAGAGCTCCCTGGCCAGGCCCAGATGGGAGAGGCAGTCCGGGCGGTTTGGGGTGATCTCGACGTCCAATATCTCGTCCGCCTGCCCCAGCTTTCCCGCGAGGTCCGTTCCCACCTCGGTTCCCGGGTCCATGACCAGGATCCCATCGCTCTTCTGGGCTCCCAGGCCCAGCTCCTCGGCGGAGCAGATCATCCCCTGGGACTCGACCCCGCGGATGCTGGCCCTCCCGATCGCGCGTCCCCCGGGCAGCACAGCCCCCACGCGGGCCAGGGGGACCTTCTGGCCCACGGCGATGTTCGCGGCTCCGCAGACGATGGAAAGCCTCTCGCGGCCGTCCGTCACCGTGCAGAGGGAGAGGCGGTCCGCGTTGGGGTGCTTCTCGATGGCCAGGATCTCGGCCGCCACGACCCCGGCGAATCCCGGCCCCCGGCGCTGGCGGGAGGAGACCTCGAAGCCCAGCTTTTGGAGGCGCTTGGCCAGCTCCTGGCCGGAGAGCTCCAGGGGGATGTGGTCCTTGAGCCAGTTATACGAGATCTTCATTGAATTGGCGGAGGAAGCGCGCGTCGTTCTCGTAGAAGAGCCTGATGTCCGAGACCCCCAGGCGCAGCATGGCCATGCGCTCGACCCCCATCCCGAAGGCGAAGCCCGACCAGCTCTCGGGATCGTAGCCCACGGCCTTAAAGACGTTGGAGTGGACCAGGCCCGCGCCCAGGACCTCGATCCAGCCCGAGGCCTTGCAGACCCCGCAGCCCGAGCCGCGGCAGAAGAGGCACTGGACGTAGACGTCGGCCGAGGGCTCGGTGAAGGGGTAGTAGCTGGGGAGGAAGAGGGTCCTGGTCTGGGGCCCGAAGAGCCTCTGCAGGAAGACCTCCAGGGTTCCTTTCAAGTCCGAGAAGGCGATCCCCTTGTCCACGGCCAGGCCCTCCACTTGGTGGAAGACGGCCGAGTGTGTGGCGTCCACGGCCTCGTGCCGGAAGACCCTCCCCGGGCAGATGATGCGCAGGGGAGGGGGCTGGGACTCCATCGCGCGGATCTGCACCGGGGAGGTGTGGGTGCGCATGAGGAGCCGCATCCCCTCCAGGTAGAAGGTGTCCTGGAGGTCGCGGGCCGGGTGGTGAGCCGGTATGTTCAAGGCCTCGAAGTTGTAGTAGTCGCTCTCGACCAGGGGCCCCTCGGCCCAGGAGAAGCCCATGAGGCCAAGGATGCGGGTCATCTCCCTCACGGTCTGGGTCAGGGGGTGGAGCCGGCCGCGAGGGGGGGCGAATCCCGGGAGGCTGAGGTCGGGGGCGGCCCCTGAGAGGGCCGCCTCGTCCGAGGCGGCCTCGAGCGCCCTGCGCCGCGCGAGGACGGCCTGCTCCAGGGAGGCCTTGAGATCCTGGGCCTTGGGCCCCAGCTCCCGGCGGTCCTCGAGGGGGAGGTCCTTGAGCTGCTTGAGGAGCTCCGTCAGCTCGCCCTTGCGCCCCAGGAAGCGCAGGCGGATCTCCTCCAAACCCGCCGGGTCGGGGGCGAGCGAGGGGTCCGAGGACTTCAGGCCCGCCTGGAGCTTGTGGAAGGCGGACTCCCAGGTCTTGCGGCTCGCGGGAGCCATGGCGGGGATTAGCCGCCGAGGGAGAGGGCTACGAGCTTCTTGAAGGAGGAGCCGTCCCGCACCGCCATCTCCGAGAGCATCTTGCGGTTCAAAGGGATGCCGGCTTTCTTTAAGCCCGCGATGAAACGGCCGTAGGTCGTGCCGTTCTCGCGGCAGGCCGCGTTGATGCGCTCGATCCAGAGGGAACGGAAGTCGCCCTTCCTGTCCTTGCGGCCCACGTAGGAGGCGGCCAGGGACTTCTGGACCTGCTGCTTGACCATCCTCCAGCGGGCGCGCTTGTCGGAGTAGAACCCCTTGGCCAGCCGGAAGTACTTCTTCTTATGGCGCCTGGTCGTGACGCCCGACTTGATTCTCATTGGCTCTAGGCGTAGGGCAGGTAGCGCTCGAGGATCTTGCCCTCGGTCTTGGGCAGGGTGTTCTTGCCGCCGAGGAAGCGCGCATGGCGGTCGGACATGGGGGCCAGGAGATGGCGCCTGCCGGCCCTCTGGTGACGCCACTTCCCGCCCGAGGTCTTGCGGAAGCGCTTCTTGGCTCCGCTGTGGGTTTTTAGTTTCGGCATATCAATGCTTCGGGATCAGGGTCATGATCAGGCGGTTGCGGTCCGGAGTCGGGGCCTGCTCCACGGAGGCCACCCCGGAGAGCCTCTCCTGGACCAGGCTCAGGAGCTTGAGGCCCAGGTCCTTATGCATCATCTCGCGTCCGCGGAAGATCACGGTCAGCCTCACCTTGTCGTGCTCCGCGATGAACTCGCCGATCTGCCGGATCTTCACCTCCAGGTCGTGGACACCGATGCGCGGCCTGAAGCGCACCTCCTTGAGGAAGCCCGCCTTCTGCTTCTTGCGGGACTCCCGCGCCTTCTTCTCCTGCTCGTAGCGGTACTTCGAGAAATCGAGTATCTTGCAGACCGGAGGGCTCGCCTGGGGGGCGATCTCGATCAAATCCAGGCCCCGGCCGCGGGCCGCCGCAATGGCTTCGGAGAGGGGCTTGATTCCGAGCTGGGTGCCGTCCGTGTCGATCACGCGGACGTGGTTGGCCACGATCCGCGAGTTGATCCTGAGTTCCTTATCAGACCTGTTTATGTGCCCTGGCTCTCCTGGAAAAATGTCCCTGCCAGCCCGACGAAGGGCCTACTATATCAACTTAGAGAAGGGGCGTCAAGGGCCGCGGGCCGCAAAAAAAACGCTGCGCAAGCAGGCGGGACTGCTCCTGGCCCGGGAGGGCGGGCGTTTCGGAATCAGTTGCCGCGGGAGAGCTTGCCCGCGGCCCAGAGACAGGCTGAGAGGGCAAGGCCCGGGAACATGGGCTCAAGGCCCAGGGGGTTTTTCCCCAGGGCCTGGCCCCAGAGAAGCCAGGCCGTGGAGGAGGCCCAGCCCGCCAGGGAACTGGCCAGGGCCCAGCCCGGGGGCGTCCTCAGCCGCCGGAAGTAGACGCCCAAGAGAGGCAGGAGAAGCCCTGGGATCACCGCGCTTCCGAGAGCGTACCAGAGGCCGACTACTGATGGAAGCATCCAGGCCAGCAGGCAGGCGAGGATCAAGGATCCGACCATGGCCCCCCCTGACCAGCGTTCCAGGGAGCCCTCGTCGGCCCCCAGGGCCCTGCCCAGGGCGTCCTTGCCCAGGCTCACCGCGGAAAGCAGGGTCGCGGCCTGGAGGGCCGCGAGAATGGAGGAGGCCATCCCTGCGAAGAAGAGCCCGCGGGCCGCGGGGGGGAGAAGCCGGTCAGCCAGGGCGGGAAAGGCGAGCAGGGGATTGGCCAGATCAGGCAGGGCCGCGCGGGCATAGAGCCCGGCCGCGGTGGTCATGAGGTCGAAGACAGCCCAGAACCCGATCGAGACCAGGATGCCCTTTTTTGCCGTCCCTGGATTCCCAGCCGCCGCGCAGCGCTGGTGGAAGGCTGGATCCACCAAAGTCCAGACGGCGATCAGCCACCAAGCCAGGATCCGCAGGGGGCTCAAGGAGCCCGTGAGGCTCAAGTGCCCCGGGGGAAGCCGCGTGACGAGTTCCCTCGCCCCGCCTATCCGCGAGGCCGCAAAGGGAAGGATCACGAAGAACCCCCCGAACATCACCACGATCTGGAGCCTGTTGGCCCACACGTCCGAGCGCAGGCCCCCGCGCAGGAGAAGCCCCAGGGCCAGGGCCGCCGCCAGGGCCATGGCGGCCGGCAGGGCGAGGCCTGAGAGGTGGGAGAGCAGGGTCGCGACCATCAGGAGCTCGTCCGAGGGGCAGGCCAGGAGAAAGACCAGGAAGGCCGCCCAGACCGCGACCGGCCTTCCATAGGCGTTTTCCAGGTGATCCGGGATGGTCAAGCCCGGCTCCAGGCGCACCCGGCCGGCCAGGAAGAAAGCGTAGGCCGCCGAGAAGAGGTAATAAGGAAAGCCCATGACCAGCCAGTTCGAGAGCCCGTTGTGCCAGGTGAATTCCCCGATCCCGAGCACCCCTCCGTAGAAAGTCGGCACCAGGGTCGCGACGAACTGGGGCAAGGTGAGCAGGCGGCTTGAGAGGAAGTAGTCCGCCATCCCGGCGCGCCTCAGGCGCGCGGCGAGCGTCCCGAGCCCGAGGAGGCAGGAGAGGTAGACGGCTATGATCCCCAGGTCGAGCATCAGCAGAGGTCCGCGCCCCAGAGTCTTTCAAGGAAGAGGCGCCAGGGCAAGACCTCCACGCCCTTGGCCAGGGTCCTTGGCTCCTTCTCCAGGCAGACAATGGCGCGTTTCTTGACTGGCCCGTCCTCCAGGAGAGCCGCCAGAGGCCGCAGGTCCGCCTCGTGCACGCGGCCCGATCCCTTGACTTCCAGGGCCAGGCCTTTGTCCACCACGATGAAATCCACCTCTTGGCCCGCGCTGTGTTTAGGGAATGAGTACCGCTCATTGCCCTCGAAGTTTAGCACAGGATGGCCCTTTGCTTTCATGATATCTTGCTCCTCGCGCCTTGCCAGACGGGCGCCTCGACGCCCGAAATCTGGGGATTTATTCTTGCGTCAGCCCTTACTGGATCGCCATGACGAGCCCGATGACGACCAGGAGGGACTCGACCAGGAACAGGAATTTTTCCCTGGGCAGCCTCTGGAGGATGTGCCGCGCGACATAGGAGCCCGCGCTCATGACCAGGCCGTAGGCCAGGCCGGCCGCGAGCTCGGGCCCCGCCAGGACTCCCAGGCGGTTGTAGGCCAGGGACTTGGCCAGGTGCATGCCGGCCGCGCAGAAGGCCTCGGTGCCGACGAAGGCCTCCTTGGCGAGGCCGTAGGCCAGGAAGAATGGGGCTGAGAGGGGGCCTATGCCTCCCACAATGGCGGAGAGGAATCCCGAGAAGGCCCCAAGGGGGGCGAAGACCCAGGGCCTTGAGATCCGCACTGGGCGCAGCCGCTGGGCGGCTACGCTCAGAACCAGGAAGAGCCCGATCGCTTTCTTGATCCAGAGGGGAGGAAGGCTGACGTAGACCATGGAGCCCAGAACGGCGAATGGGACGGAGCCCAGGGTGAAGAGGACGACGATCCCGAGGTCCAGCTCCCGGCGGTTGAAGTAGACCCGTGAGGCGTTGCCCAGGAGCACGGAGACGGTCAGGATCGGGACCGAGGCCCTGGGTCCGTAGAGGGCCACGAGCACCGGCAGAAAGACCATGGCTCCGCCGAAGCCGGCCACCCCGGAGAGGACCGAGGCCAGAAAGGCGACAGCTCCGGCCGCGCCCCAGGTCCCCAGCTCCGCAGCCATCCCGGGAGCTCAGGGGTTCTCCAGGGCCCTCAGGGCCTTCTCGTAGGCCTGGAAGGCCCGGGCGTCAAAAAGGACGAAGGCCACCTCCTCGATCGAGGTCTTCCGCGAGCGCAGGAAGCGGGCCACGGCCCCCAGGGCGACAGGGGCGGCCTTCTCCAGGGGGTAGCCGTAGGCCCCGGTGCTGAGGGAGGGCAAGCTCGCGCTCCTGGCCCCCTTCTCGGCCGCGAGCCTGAGGCTGGCCTCGTAGGCCGAGGCCAGGAACTCCGCTTCCTGGAAGCCCCCCCCGCGCCAGATGGGTCCCACGGCGTGGATCACCCACCGGGCCGGGAGGCTCCCCGCCCCGGTCGCCACGGCAGAGCCCGGGGGGCAGCCTCCCCTGGGCCTGATGCGGTTGAGCTCCAGCATGATGGCGGGCCCCCCGGTCCTATGGATGGCCCCGTCCACGCCCCCTCCCCCGATGAGCTCCGAGTTGGCCGCATTAACGATCGCGTCCGCCGGGACCTTGGTGATGTCCCCCTGGAGGAGCCTGATCCTGGCCTGGTTGACACGGGTTTCCATGATAAAGCCCTTCGCCTTCGGGGAATGGCTTTCCCTCATTCTACCACCCCTTGATTGCGGGGCGCAATAAAGTTATCCTATGTTTGGTGGTCCGAATGTCAGCGCGATCCGCTCCGCGCCACCCCGACATCGAGAGGGTCCTCCTGGACGAAGCGACGATCCAGGCCCGCATTCGGGAGCTTGGGGAGGGGATCTCGAGGGACTACGCGGGGCGCAGACTGACCCTGGTCGGGATTCTCAAGGGAAGCGTGGTCTTCCTGGGGGACCTGATGCGGGCGATCAGCCTGAACTGCTCGGTCGACTTCATGGGCGTCTCCTCTTATTCCGGCGCCAACTCGACCGGGGTGGTCCGGCTGATCCTGGACCTGCGGGAGAGCGCCGAGGGCAAGGACCTCCTGATCGTCGAGGACATCATGGACACGGGGCTGACCCTTCACTACCTGCTCGAGAACCTCAGGACGCGCGGCCCGCGTTCCCTGGAGGTCTGCGCCCTGCTCGACAAGCCCGAGTGCCGCAGGGTGCCCGTCAGGGCCAAGTACGTCGGCTTCAAGATCCCCAACGAGTTCGTGGTGGGCTACGGCCTCGACTATCAGGAGAAGTACCGCAACCTCCCCTACATCGGGGTGCTCAGGAAGGGTCAGGGACCCTCCCCCGCCGGCCATGGAAAATAAGAGCTTCAAGCAGCTGGCCCTCTGGGCCATGGCCTTTCTCCTCCTGATCCTCCTCTTTCAGAACCTGAAGGCCCCTCACGCGGAGAACGAGATCCCCTACTCCAGCTTCAAGGCCAAGCTGCGGGAGGGGAAGGTCTCCCAGGTCAAGGTCCGTCCGGACCTGATCCGCGGGGAGTTCAAGGACGAGGAGGGCCGCATCCAGCGCTTCCGGACCCTCCCCCTGCCGGACTTGAAGCTGGTGGAGGACCTGGAGTCCTACCGGGTCCAGAACTTCCAGGG
>CAYLZQ010000049.1:0-9188 GCA_964388045.1 uncultured Elusimicrobia bacterium
GCGAGAAAGGCTTCTCAACCGGGTCGCCGATCTTCTTGAGGATCATGCCGAGGAGCTCGCCCAGCTCGAGACCTTGAACAACGGCAAGCCGATCAGGGAGAGCAAGAGCGGGGACCTTCCCCTCTCGATCGCCCTCCTGCGCTACTTCGCGGGCTGGCCCACCAAGATCCACGGGGAAACCGTTCCCGTGAGCGTGCCCTATTATCCCGGGGCCAGGTTCTTCCATTACACTCTCCGGGAGCCGGTGGGAGTGGTGGGGGCCATCATCCCCTGGAACTTCCCCCTCCTGATGGCGGTCGAGCGCATAGCCCCGGCGCTGGCCTGCGGCAACGCGGTGGTTTTGAAGCCGGCCGAGCAGACCCCTCTCTCGGCCCTGAGGCTCGGGGAGCTCCTTCTGGAGGCCGGGGTGCCGGAAGGGGTGGTCAACGTCCTGCCCGGCTACGGCCCCACGGCGGGCGCGGCCCTGGCCGGCCACCTCGGGGTGGACAAGGTCACCTTCACCGGCTCGACCGAGGTGGGCCGGGAGATAGTCAGGGCCTCGGCCGGGAACTTGAAGAGGCTCTCCCTGGAGCTGGGGGGCAAGTCCCCCAACATAGTCTTCGCGGACGCGGACCTCGAGGCCGCTGCCAAGGGCCTGTTCATGGGCGTCTTCTACAACCAGGGCCAGTGCTGCTCGGCGGGGTCCCGGGTCTTCGTGGAGAGGCCCAAGTTCGAGCAGATGGCCGGGGCCCTGGCCGAGCGCGCCAAGACCCTGCGCCAGGGGCCGGGCCTCGACCCCAAGACCCAGATGGGGCCCCTGGTCTCCCAGGAGCAGAAGGCGAGGGTGCTGGGCTATGTCGAGTCCGGCAAGAAGGAGGGAGCCAGGCTCCTCTGCGGAGGGGAGGCGGCCCCCGGGCCCGGTTTTTTCGTCAAGCCCTCGGTGTTCGTTGAGGTCGGAGACGGGATGAGGATAGCCCGGGAGGAGATCTTCGGCCCTGTGGCGGCTCTCATGCCCTTCGACAGCCCCGATGAGGTCCTCTCCAGAGCCAACGCCACCCCCTACGGCCTGGTGGCCGGGGTCTGGACCAAGGACGTGAAGAAGGCCCATCGCCTGGCCCAGGACTTGAAGGCCGGGACGGTCTGGGTCAACTGCTACCACTTCGTGGACGCGGCCTCCCCTTGGGGAGGCTTCAAGCAGTCGGGATACGGACGGGAGAAGGGCCAGTACGCGGTCGAGCTCTACACCCAGCTCAAGAGCGTGTGGATAGACCTGAATTGACGCCTCATCCCGGCGAAGTCCTGGCTCAAAGAGAGGGCCGGATCGGGATCATCGTCTTGAACCGCCCCGAGGCCTTGAACGCCCTCAACCACCCTCTGATGGAGAAGCTGGTCAAGGCTCTCGAGGGCTTCGAGCAAGACCCGGAGGTCCGCGCCATCGTGATCGCCGGAAGCGAGAGGGCCTTCGCGGCCGGGGCGGACATCAGGGAGATGGACGGGGCGCTCTCCGGGCAGATCGCGCGCGACCCCCACCTCTCCCGCTGGGACAGAGTCGGCATCTGCTCCAAGCCCACGATCGCGGCGGTCAACGGCTTCGCCCTGGGCGGGGGCCTGGAGCTCGCCCTGGCCTGCGACATGATCGTGGCCAGCGAGACCGCGGTCCTAGGCCAGCCCGAGATCAACATAGGGGTGATCCCGGGAGCCGGCGGGACCCAGCGTCTGGCCCGGGCGATCGGCAAGGCCAGGGCGATGGAGCTGGTGCTCACCGGCCGGCGCATCACGGCTCGGGAGGCCCTGGCCTGGGGCCTGGTCAACAGGGTGGCCCCGGTCGAGGCCTTCCTGGAGGAGGCGAAGGGCTTGGCCCGCGAGATCGCTTCCAAGCCCCCGATCGCCGTGCGCGCCGCCAGGGAGGCTGTGCTCAAGGCCGAGGACTCGGACCTGGAGACCGGCCTTGCCCTTGAGCGCGGGCTATTCGCCTCCCTCTTCGACACCCAGGACCAGAAGGAGGGGATGAGGGCCTTTCTGGAGAAGAGGGAGCCGAGGTTCACCGGGACATGACGACAGCGGCCGCCCAGGAGCTCCTGGCAGAGGAGAAGGAAGGTGTCCTCACCCTGACCCTCAACCGCCCCGAGGTCCTCAACGCCCTGACCCTGGGCATGATGAAGGGCCTGCTCGAATCCTTGAGGAAGGCCGAGAGGGACAAGCGCATCCGCTGCGTGGTCCTCTCGGCCTCGGGCCGGGCCTTCTGCGCCGGGGCCGACCTCTCGGACCTGCGCAGGCGCCAGGCCGAGGCTCCCCTTTCCCTGGGAGAGGAGCTGCGCAGGCATTTCAATCCCTTGATCCTGCAGATGCGCGGGATGGAGAAGCCGGTGATCGGCGTGGTCAACGGCCTGGCGGCCGGAGCCGGGGCGAGCCTGGTCCTCAGCGCGGACCTTAAGGTCTGCGCCGAGAATGCGGTGTTCATCAACGCCTTCATCAAGGTGGGGCTGGTTCCCGATTCCGGGATGTCCTATTACATGCCGCGCTTCCTGGGGCTCTCCATGGCCCTTGAGCATGCCTGGACCGCCAAGCCTATAACGGCCGAGCAGGCCCTGCGCTTCGGCTGGGTCAACCGCGTGGTTCCTCCTGGAGATCTCTGCGCGGCGGCAGAAGAGCTGGCCAAAGAACTGGTCAAGGCCCCGCCCCTCGCCGTCGCCCTGACCAAGAGGGCCTTGAACAGGTCCCTGGAGAACACCCTGGAGGGCCAGCTCGAGTACGAGGCCCAGCTCCAGGAGATCCTGGGCAGGACCAGGGACCACCAGGAGGGGGTCCGGGCCTTCCTGGAGAAACGCGCGCCTGTCTTCAAGGGGGAATAGCCATGCCCAAGGAACCTGAAAGGATCAAGGAGGAGCGCCTGGAGGAGAAGCTGGCCAAGGGCGGGAAGGTGGAAAGCCCGGAGGAGATGACCGGGGAGTACCGCGAGCACCTGACGCACCTCATGATGATGCAGGCCGATTCCGAGCTGGCCGGGGCCTTCGGCTACGTCCCCTGGATCATGAAGTCCCCGGACATCCGGGAGACCCTCCAGGTCTCGCAGATCGTGAAAGACGAGGTGCGCCACGCCCGGGTCATGTACCGGCTCTTGGAGGGCCTGGGAGTGGACGTGGACGACTACTTCGCCAGGCACAACTTCAACCTGAGGGTGGAGAAAGAGGACATAGGCACGGCGCGGATCGCGGACGACAAGCGCGTGAACATCTTCTACTATCCCATCGAGACCTGGTACGACTTCATCATGTTCAATTTCTGCATGGACCGGGGGGCCGGGCATCAGCTCGAGGACGCCAAGGACTGCAGCTACAAGCCCTGGTGCGACGTGATGGAGGGGATCTTCAAGGAGGAGGCCATGCACATGGCCCACGGGGACCAGTGGGTCGAGCGCCTGGCCCGGGACCTAAAGACCAGCCGGGCCGCCCAGGAGGCCCTGGAGAAATGGTATCCCCGCACCATGAACATCTTCGGCCGGCCCGAATCCCCCAAGAACAGGATATACCGCAGGCTGGGCCTCAAGAAGCGCGACAACGACGAGGTCCGCCAGGCCTTCGCCCGGGAGATCGGGGAGAAGTGCGGAGCCTTCGGGCTCAAGGTCCCTGAGTGGAGGCCCGAGGAGCGCAAGATGTCCGAGGAGCCCTTCATCCCCGGGTGAGTAACGACTCAGCGCCCCCTCCCCGCGCGTGATCCAAAGGGTCGGCATCGTCGGCGCCGGCACCATGGGCCTGGGCTTGGCCCAGCTCTGCAGCCAGCAGGGCTTCTCGGTCAAGCTCCACGACTCCTTCCCGGAGGCCCTCTCCGGAGCTCCCCAGAGGCTCAAGCAGGCCCTGGACCAGGCCGTGCTCAAAGGGAGGCTGACCCCCATGGCCGCTGAGCGCTCTTTGAAGGCTGTCGGCCTCTCGGAGTCCTTGGAGGGCCTCTTCGGGGCCGACCTCGTCATCGAGGCCGTGAGCGAGGACCTGGAGGCCAAGAGGCGGGTCTTCAAGGAGCTCGGGCACGCCTGCCCGGAGGCGATCCTCGCGACCAACACCTCCTCCCTCTCGGTCTCGGCCATCGCCGAGGCGGTTTCCGAGCCCCAGCGGGTCCTGGGCATGCACTTCTTCAACCCCCCCGTGGCCCTGAGGCTGGTGGAGATGGTCAGGAGCGCCAGGACCAGCCCTGAGGTCTTCCAGGCGGCCTGGGACTTCGCCCTCCTGGGCCTCAAGAAAACGCCGGTGGACGTCAAGGACACCCCTGGCTTTGTCGTGAACCGAGTGATGAGGCCCTACTACCTGGAGGCCCAGAGGCAGGCCCTGGAAGGGGCGGGGATCTCTGAGCTCGACCGTACGGCCCGCGAGAGGGGCGGAGTCCCCATGGGGCCCTTCGAGCTCATGGACTTGATAGGCCTTGAGGTCAACCTTGCCATTTCCCGGAGCCTCTACGAGGCCCTGGGCAGGCCCGAGAGGCTCAGGCCCCCCTCCCTCCAGGAGAGGCTCGTAGCCCTGGGCCAACTGGGGCGAAAGACCGGGAAGGGATTCTACCTATACGAGGGGGGCTCGAAGACGCTCCGGGAGAACCCCCAGGCCCTGGCTCTCCTTCCCAGGAAGGCTGGAGGGATTCCAGTCGAGGAGGCGTGGGGGAGGGTCAGCTCAGCGGTGATCTCCGAGGCCCGGAGGGCTTTCGAGGAGGGAGTGGCCGGCAAGGCCGACATCAACACCGCGATCAGGCTCGCCATGAATTTTCCCAAGGGACCATTCGAATGGCAAGAGCAAGGCGCCGGAAAGCCAAGGACAGCGGACTAAGGAAGAAGACCCTGGGGGAACTCCTCCGCAGGCACCCGGGCGTGCTCCATGCCCTGGAAAGGCACGGGGTCAGCTTCTGCGCCGGCTGCTACCTGACCCTTTTTTCTTCCCTGGAGCGGGCGGCGGCTTATCACGCCGTGAGCGACCTGGGGGGTTTCCTTGCGGACGTCCGGGAGGCCCTGGGAGGCCGGAAGTAAGGGCCAGCCCTAACCTCATCTCTTTGCCGTCCTTCCTTGTCTTTCCATGCGTTGCAAGGGTCTGCAAAAATAGTCTTGACGAATTCCAGTATACCTGTTATACTGAATATCAGTAAAATAGAATATGAAGCCGAGCGATCCATGACCAAACTTCTGCGCGTCAGCGACCGCCATCAGATCACCATTCCGTCCGACGTCATGAGGGACGCCGGGATTTCCGAGGGGTCCTATCTCGCGATACGCGCCCGCGAGGGGAAGATCGTCCTGGAACCTCAGGAGATATCTCAGCAGGAGTTCTCGCGCGAGGACTGGGACGCCCTCGACAGGCTCCTCCGCAGGCAGGTGGCCTTGCGCCACTACACGGAGTACCCCAGCCCCCGAGACGCCAAGAAGCACTTGAAGTGATCAAGGTCCGCTTCCTGCGGTCTTTCGACGAATCCCTTGCCTATTTGCCTGAAAGGGAAAGGGTGAAGGCGAGGAAGGCCGTCCATCGGCTTCTGGATTACTTCCAGGGGGGGCCCAAGCCCATAGGCATGGGCCTCAGGAAGCTTCGCAGCCCCTATTGGGAGGTGCGGGCGTCCTTGGCCTGCCGCGTGGTCTTCGCGCTCGAGAGGGAACTGGCGACCTTCATCCTGGTCGGAAGCCACGACGAGGTCCGGCGCGTTCTCGCCCGACACGCCTGAGACGCTCCTCTGCTCGGCCCGCGGGCTTGCCCAAGGCCTCCAGGGAGCCTAGGATCCCTGGAGTTTCTGCCTGGCCAGGCCGAGGTCCCTCTCCAAGAGCCTGTGGTAGGGCTTGAGGTACTGCGAGTAGGAGAGGAGCTCCTCGATCCTGGATATCCTCTCCTGGAGCTGGGCCCTGGTCTTGGCGGGCGGGGCCAGGAGCAGCTTCTCGGCCTCGTCCTGGGCGTCCCTCTCGGGCCGAAAGGCGCGCAGGTCCTCCACCCCCACCTCGCGGGCCACGGCCAGGAAGTTCTCGGGCCTGAGCTCCCAGGCCTCGATGGCGCGCACCAGCAAGGGCCAGTGGGATTCCGGAACGGGTCTGGCGGAGGGATGCAGGGCGTGGAACCTTCGCAGGGCTTGGTCCCAGGCCCTGGAGACCGGAGCGAAGAGCGGCCTAGGGCCTGCTGAGTCCAAGGCTCCGGGAGCCCCCCAGCAGGGAGCAGCCCCGCAGAGAGCGCAGGCCAGGACCGCAGGAACCAGACCCCTGAGCATCGGATTTTCCTCGACGAGCTTCCTGCCCAGGATAACAGGCCCCCGCCCTTTTCTCAAGGGCATTTTAGGCACATCCCCCAGGGGCCGAAGGACCTATGCGGGAACCGGGGTCCGATTGCGGCCCGAGGCGCTGCGAGGGGCGCTATTAGGATAAAGGGTTTAGCGGCCGGAGGACAGTAAAATATTGTAAATCTCAGCGTGCCCCGAGCTTGACCGAGAGATGGAACCTCATCCGCGCGATCCAGTCGTAGAGCGGGACCCCGACGCGCTTGATGCCGGGAAAGTTTAGGACCGGGGCCGCGGGCCACAGGAGCGGCAGCCTGAGGGAGAGCCGCCGGAAGGCGTCGAATCCCGCCGAGATCCTTCCTCCCGGCTCGATCAAGTGTATCCTGGCCTGGCAGGCCTCCTGGGTGAGCCTCGGGTCTATTGTACTCGGGTTTTTTCCGCGGAAGTCGACCGGCTCGATCCTTCCAGCGGGGTCCAAGGCCATCACGCGGGCCATCGCCCCCCGGCAGAAGCCGCAGTCCCCGTCGAAGACGAGCCGGTCGCGGCCCCTTCGGGCCCGGAGGGCTCGCCGGCGCTCGATCCAGGCGAGGAGCTTCTCAGGGTCCACGAAGAGCAGGAGCTGGGGCGGGAAGAGGAAGAAGAAGATGGTGGGGACGTGCATGGTCAGGAGGAGGTAGGCCTGGAAGGCGCAGCCGGCCGCGACGGCCAAGGGCCTGGTCCTGGGCCAGAAGAGCCAGAGGGGAAGGCTCATCTCGCAGAGGAGGCAGGCGATTCCCAGGAGATAGCAAAAATCCGGATGATTCCCCAGGAAGGCTCTCCAGGGGAAATCCTTCATGACCCCGGTCGGCGGGTTGTGCATCAGGTAGTAATAGGGGTTCTGGGTGAGCCAGTTGCCCTCCCCCGTCCATTTGCAGAGGCCCGTATAGAAGTAGGTGGAGGCGATCTGGAGCTGAAGGAGGCGCTGGAGGAAGAAGGGCCTCCTCCTCCGGAAGCAGTCGGGGTCCCCCTTGAGGACGCTGTCCAAGGAGAAGGAGTCCCCTGGGTAGGCCGTGACCAGCATCAGAAACACCGTGACCAGCATGATGTCCCAGGAAAGCGTCCCGATGTGGAGGGAGTTCCTGGCGTAGAAGTAGTAGGCGCAGAGGGTCATCAGTATCCCGCTCTTTTGGGTCCAGAGCCCGAGAAAAAAGGCGAGCCACGAGAGGGCGAAGAGCCAGGCCGCGGCCCAGATGAGCCAGTCCGGGCTCTTGTCCGCCCAGATGAGGACAGGGATCGGGAAGAAGGAGGGGTTGTACTCCCTGAAGGCCGAGCCGAGGTAGTTATCCCGCATTTGAAGCAGGGTCGGAAAGACATGGAGGCCCACGGCGGCCGCCAGGGCCATGCGAAAGAGGGAAACGGAGAGGGAGGGCCTTTCCTCAAGGAACCACGTCTCCCAGCAGGCCGAGAGACGGCTCAGCATCGGTAGGAGAGCCGGCGCAGGTGCCTGTGAGGCTTCTGGACGACCGAGGGAATCCAGACCTCGACCACTGCGAAGCCATCGTATTCCGGGAACTTCCTCTCCAGGTAGCGGCAGAAGCCGGGGCCGCGGCTGGGATGCAGGACGCTGATCAGGATGTTCCTGCGGATGTTGTCGTAGCCGACCCAGCGGGTCCCGAAGATGCGGTGGGGGTCTATCAAGGCCGTGGTCCCCCCCTTGAGCCCGTAGACCTCGGCGCGGCCGTCGGCCTCGTCCACCCGGTAGAACATGATCCAGCCGGCGGGGGGAAACAGGAGCTTGACTTTTGGGAGCTGGGTCCCCAGCCAGCGGTTGAGGAAGTTGTAGCGGAGGGACTCGTAGTTGAAGACGAACAGCCACAAGACGACGAAGGCCGAGATCCCCAGGCGCCTGCCGCTCATGGCCTGCTTGCGGGCGAGGAGACGGCTTGAAAGTAAGCCAGAAAGGCCCGCGCGACCTCGCGCGCGACCTCGTCCATCTCCGGGGGCCTGCCCAGGAGGGCCTCCAGGGAGCTTACCTGCTCCGGCTCCAGGCGGCAGGGATGGATGAGCCTGAAGGGAGCGAGCTCCAAGCTCACGTTCAAGGCGAAGCCGTGGTAGGAGACCTGGTCTTTGACCGCGATCCCGATCGAGGCGATCTTCTTTCCCCGGCACCAGACCCCGGTGAAGCCCCTCAGGACCTCGGCCTCCACCCCCAGGGCCGTGAGGGCCTCGATGAGGACCGCCTCCAGGGAGCGGAGAAAGGTCCTGGCCCTCATCCGAAGCTCCCCCAGGTGGAAGATGGGGTAGCCTACGAGCTGGCCGGGCCCATGAAAGGTGAGGTCTCCCCCTCGCTCCACCGCGTGGAGGGGGTAGGGAAGGCCGGGAGGGACCAGGGCCTTTGAGGAGGCCCCCCGGGTGTAGACCGGGGGATGCTCGAGGAGCAGGAGGGTGTCCGGAATCTCCCCGCGCAGGCGCTTTTCGACCAGGCTCCTCTGGAGGCTCCAGGCCTGCGCGTACTCTTTGAGGCCCAGGACGCGGACCAGCATGGTTTAGGCTTTGGCGGCCAGGATGTGGATGGCCTGGCCCAGGCAGGCCTCGCAAGCCTCCATGAAGGCCTCGCTTAAGGTCGGGTGGGGATGGATCGTGGAAGCCACCTCCTCCAGCGTGGCCCCGAGCCTGACCGCCAGGCACCCTTCCCCGATCAGATCCGAGGCGCTGGGGCCTACGATCCCCACCCCCAGGATCCTGTGGGTCTCTTGGTCCGCGATCACCTTCACGAAGCCCTCCGGCTCCCTGACGGCCTGGGCCCTGCCCGAGGCTGAGAAGGGAAAGCGCCCCACCAGGACCTGGGCTCCCCTGGCCCTGGCCTGGGCCTCCCCTTCCCCCACGAAGGAGATCTCGGGATCGGTGAAGACCGCCCAGGGCACGGCCCCCCGCTCCTCGAGGCCGAAGCCCGCGATCGCGAGGGCGGCCAGGACGCCCTCCCGCGAGGCCTTGTGGGCGAGGTA
>CAYLZQ010000050.1:0-9127 GCA_964388045.1 uncultured Elusimicrobia bacterium
TCGGCGAACCTGCGCTGGTCGGTCCGGGAGCGTAAGTCCGCGGAGGCTTACCACGAGCTTCTGGGCCAGGTCAAGGACCCCAGGCTGCGATCCGAGCTTGAGCGGGAGGCTTATGCCGATGCCATGACCGGGGCCAGGAACCGGGAATGGCTGTCGGAGAACATGGATGCGATGTTGGCTCAAAATCAGGGAATGATCGTGGTGGACGGGGATTATTTCGGGTCCTTCAACCGCCTGCATGGGGAGGCTGCTGGAGACAGGCTCATCCGGAGCCTGGGCGGGATTCTCGGAGAAAAGGCCGGCGGCAAGGCTGAAGTGGTCCGCATGGGCGGAGAAGAGTTCCTGATCCTCGTCCGCGGAATGGGCAAATTAGAGCTGGCCAGGCTCGCTGAGGAGATCCGGGCGGCCGTGGAAAGGGAGGCTGGGAGCCGCGCCCGGCTTCCCAGGGCCGAGGCCGAGGGCCTCCAGAGGCTCTTCAAGGAAAAACCCGAGCTGGCCCGGGACCCCCTGGCCCTGAGGAACCTCGGGGAGGGAAGGCTTACCGTCTCCCTGGGAGTCGTGGAGTGGGGGAGCGAGGCCTTGAAGGGCGCCCCGGCCCAGGAGGCCTTCTCCAAGCTCCTTGATTCCGCTGACAAGGCCCTCTACGAGGCCAAGGAGAAAGGGAGAAACCGGGTGGCCCTGGCCGTCGAGAGGGGGATGGCCCAGGCGCCAAGAGTGACCCCGCAGAGGGCGCTCGAGGCCGCCGGCTACTCCTCCCAGAGAGCCAGGGACATCGTGGTCGAGGCCAACAGCCGTCTCAAACGGGTCGCGGAGATCCTGGAGGATGCGGCCGCCTCCCCTGAGCTCAAGCGGGTCCTGCGCGGCTCCGCTGCCATGGCTACTCTCCTAGGGGCCAAGCCTTTGACCCTCGGGGCTGCCGACGGCGCGGGGATCACGCTCGGGGAGCTCCGGGCCGCCCTGGCGCGGGTCTCCCCTGAGCTCGGCGCTCTCAGTGGAACCTACCTTGTCCGCGGCCCTGCGGACAAGGCCCCGCATCCCGTCGAGACCATCATCCTTTACGACCGCAAAGCCGTGTTGGCCGCTATGCGGGAATCGGGTAAGCCCGGGTTCGGGTTCGAGAGGGAGTGGAAAGCCCTGGCCAAGAAAGGCTTCGAGCCCTCGGCTGTGGCCGAGTTCCTCAAGAGCCGCGAGCTCCTGGCGGACAAGAGGCTGGGCCTGCTCCTGGGCTTTCCAGGCGAGGATGTCGCGGCCTGGTGGAGGGTCAACAAGGAATTGGAGGCTGGCGCCGCTCAGGAGCTGCGGGAGGCTCAAAAGGACGTGCGCGTCAATTACCCGCTCGACCCCTATTTGATCCCCAGAGAGGGGTCCTCCTATAAGGACATCATCTGGGTGAGCTGGAATCCGGAGAATCCCGGGACCCGCCAGAAGCGGATCCTCTACGAGACTGTCCTAGGACTGGCTCAGGAGCGGCTAGGCGGAGGTCCGGAGATTCACGGCCCAAAGAGAGACACCGCCTTCCATGAATTCCCGAGCGACCTAGATGTCGGGGCCTCTCGATCGCGCAACTTGGAGATCCTCAAGTCCGCGGCCGAAGCCAGGGGCCGTAGGCTTGACGATATTCCGGAGCATCTCAGGTCAGAATTTTACAAGGACGCCCAGGCCAGATGGGATCAACCCGTTGAGAAGGCAGAGCTGACCAGCCTGATCTCAAACCTTGGCTCCACCGGGCCAGTGTTCGAGGGCAGGGTGAAGGGCCGGAAGGCCGCGATCAAGGTCTATGCCGAACCTTTCGTCCTCGAGGGTCGAGCCGCTGAAAGCGACTGGAAAAGGGACATCGCCTATCTCGAGAACGAGGTCTCCATGGCCAAGGAGATGAAAGAGGCTCTGCCGCGCGGCATGGCTCCCGAGGTGATCGGGGTGGTGGACGTGGGCGCCAATCCGGCCTTCGCCATGGAGCTCATCAAGGGGATCGATATCTTTTATATCTCCAGGGTATCTCCAGAATCCGCAAAGTTGATCACCCGGGAGACGGCCAGGCAGGCGGCCGAGGGGATCATGAGGCTTGCCGAGAAGGGCCTCGGGGGCAAGGATTCGCCGGAGCCTATGGTCCTGACCGAGGACCAGGTCATCGGGGGAGTCCAAAGAAGGAAGGGGGACGTCGTGTTCATGGATGCAGGCGCTCTGACTAGGGACCATGCCCGTTGGGAAACTCCTAAAAAAATTGCGGCAGGTGTGCTTGTTTCCAAGTATTTGGCCGAGCATGTTCTGCAAAAGGTCGAGATCACTGATGCGGTAAAGGAAGAGCTCAGGACCAAGGCCGAACGCGAGGCCGAGGGGATCGCGGCCGACCTCGGGGTGAGCGGAGGCGTGAGGACCGCGGTTTCCGCCGTTCCCGAGATGAAGCTCGGGGAAGAGCTGATCAAGCCCGGGGATGTGCCGAAGCTTGACGAAAGAACGCCCGTGTTCCTAGAAAAGAAGATCAAAGGCAAGGAGGCCATCGCCATCCGCGCCCAGGGACCGAGAGAGGCCGAGATCCAAGCCGAGGCCTGGAGGCTGCTCCAGGAGGCTCCCGAGGAGGTGCGCAGGCACGTGATCGTGGCCGAGGTCCTGGGCGTGGACAGCAGCCGGGGAGTGGAGAAACCGGTCATCATCATGGAGAGGCTCCCAGGCCTGGGCCGGGAGGAGCCGCCGAACCTCTGGAGGGACCTGGGAAAACCCTCCCGCGGCAAGGCCTATATCGAGGCCGAAGGCAAGCGCCTCTACACGATCGAGGAGTTCCTCGCGAGCCCGGAGAAGATAAAGCCCGAGAGCCTCAGGGCTTTCAAAGATTTCGTCGAGATGCTTCACGAACGCGACATCGCCCACGGGGACATGGACTGGGGCAACGGGAACATCCTGGTGGCTCTCGGCCCCAAAGGCGAGGCCACATTCATCGTCACGGACTTCGGCATCTCCCTCAAGGGACGCAAGGCCATCCAGGAGACCGATCAGCAGATCCTGGTCTGGGAGAAAGACCCCAAGACCGGAGGAGAGCTCGAGCGCTACGTAGACATCGTCACTGCCGAGAAGCTCTGGCTCGCGGACCTGGAAAGGCGCATCAGCGAGGAGCATCTCGCGGGCGGCCAGGAGGACTTCCGCTCCGGGACCCCCGAGCGGGGGAAACTCCCCGAGGCTTTGGCTGCTTCCGCTCCGGAGGCCGGCCCCATGGGCATGCTCGAGCGCATGTCGCACATCAAGCCCGAGAACGCCGAGGTGATCTCAAAAACCCCGTTCCTCTTCAAGAAGTTCGCCCATGACGCCCTCAAGGCCATGGGCGAGAAGTCCGAGGCCCTGCTCAAGGCCCAGGGGGCCTATGAAAGGGGCAGCGCCAAGGAGATAGAGCGGGTGCAGGGTGAGTTCAAAGCGAAGCTCACGGCCGAGGCCGAGAAATTCGCGAGGTCCCAGGGCCTGGACCCAAGAAAGCTCATAGCCACTGGCACCACGCTCGAGGGGCTCATAGGGATGCTGCTCATGGGAGGAATCGAGCCCACAAGCTCCCATCCCGGCTTTTCCGGCGAGAGCCATGAGATCTGGGGCGCCCTGGGATTCAATGAGGGAGCCAGCTACGCGGCCAGGCGCAGCCTGCCCAAGGGAAAGCCAGGAGTCCTGATCCTGATCCGAAACGAGGAAAATCCCATCTCGGTCAAGGCGGGAGGAATTCTGAGCCGCCGGCCGGAGGTCCTCAAGGATTTCATGGCGGCCATCATCACGGACGGCGACAAGACGATTGTCCTCGGAAAACCGGCCCTCGAAGCCCTGGGCGGCTCCGCCTCGAGGCTCAGAAGCAGCGAGCCGGGAGAGTGGCTGCTGCTCAGGGATCGCCTCCTCCCCCGCCCCGAGCCTGCGCGGAAGGCGGCCTTGGGCCTGGAGGCCACCTCCGGCACGTCGGGCGATCAAAGCCTGACGCCCGCGCCTCCGGTTCAGCCATGAGAATCTTGAGCCCGGGATTTTGCGCTATTCTTTTCCTGCTTGTCTTTCGGCCTTGCGGCCAGGGCTTGGGCCAGGAGGCCAGGAAGGCCTCCCAGCGCGGCGAGGGCAAAGCGCGGGAGGAAGAAGCCAGGGAGGGAAGCCGCCTTGACTCGAAGGCTCCCCGGGAAGAGGGCCTTGACCAGGCGCCTGCCGAGATCTCCCAAAAATGCGAGAGGTGCTGCCCTGAGGGGAGCCCTCCCTGGTGCCTTTCCCTCTGCCGGCACGGCTTGACTGGCCAAAGGCTGCTGGAGAAAAGGCTCTCGGCCCGCGGGCAACGGACCGCGGTCGGAAAGAGAGAGTCCCCCCCCGGCTCTGACCCTTTCGGCGTCCGGCTGGCCGTTCGGGCGGGAGAACTTCGCAAGGCCGCGTCCAGGGATGAGACGGGCTGCCCGGAACTTCCTGGACCTGGGCCGCACGGCGCGCGGGGTCCCAGCGCGGGCCTGCCTTTGGAAAAGAAGCAGGACGAGGGAAAGGAAGGAAAGAGGAAGGAGAGGAGATGACCTGTCTCCTGAAGAGGCTGGTCTTGGCGCAGGCCTTGGCCGCGGTCGTGTTCTGCCCCAGGGGATTTTCGACCTGCTTCAAGAGCGCGGCGGAGGCCGAGGCTTATTGCGACAAGGCCTGCGCGGCCCAGGATCCGCGCTACAGAAACATCTGCCGGGAGATGTGCCGGGTGAGCGAGGACGACTGCGAATGCCCTGAGGAGGGAGCGAGCTCCCCGGACCAAGAGTGGAAGCCCTGCAATAAGAACGAGATTTGCGGAAAAAGCGTCGAGGCGGCGGAGATCCAGCCCGGCCAGGAAGGCTATTTTCCCACTCGCGAGGCTCCCTCGGCTCAGGGAGGCCCTCCCAGGGTCGCGCTGGGAGAGCCGGCCTCCGGCAATTTCAAAGCGGCCTGCCTGGAGGCCATAGGCCCCTGCATAGATGAAAGACAGGGATCGCACCTGGTGGACCAGCAACTGGGCGACGCGGGCAAGGGCAAGCGGCCGAAAGAAAAGCCCGGCCCGGAAAGCCGCTGCCATCCGGACAACCTGGGTCCAAGGATCGAGAAAGGAGCGGAGGAGTTCACGGCCTCGCTGCCGGAAACTGGGAACAAGGATGCCCTCGAGGCCAGAAAGGCCCTTTTCGTGGAGCTGGCCTTCGCGGCGCTCAAGCAATGCTGCCCGGACTGCGAGCTCTGCGACATGTGCCCCCATGTCTCCGAATTGACTCGCCGCCGGGAATTGGCGGCCCAGAAAGGGGATGAGGCCTCCCCGGTCTTCGGGACCTATGCCGGAGAAAAGGTCCCCTTGGCTCGGGAAGGCGGAAAGGTCGTGGATGCCCCTCCTGATCGCTATGCGCTCGAGTATTGGGCGCAAAACGCGGGTAAAGCCCCGGAGGCCAGGAGCGGCCTTGCCCCGGCCGAGCAGGCCAGGCTCCATCACGCCAAGAACCAGATATTCGGCAGCCATGACGGGAAGCTCTTTCCCATGGAGCTTGATCCGGAGGGCAGGGAGAGCCTGCCTTCCAGGGAGAGGTATCCAGGGATATTGCAGGGGATGAAGAGCCTGGGGCTCGACACTGCCGGCCTGATCGGAGAGGAGGAATTTTCCCGGGACTATGGGAGCATCGCCTCCGCCCAGGCCAAGGGCTTAGGGCTGCGCTACTCGAAGGTGGGAGGAAGCGTGGTCCCGCTTGTGGCCGAGGGGGGCGCTCCGGCTGGCAGGGGCCCGCTGCGCTGGCCCAGCCCCGAGGAGCTGGAGACCCCGCAAATCCGATCGGCGCTCCGGGGCCTGGGCCTTCCCGGGATGGACTCGAATGAATACAGGTCCTTTGACGCCCTGATGAACGCCAAATTCATCGAGCATGGAGGGCGTTGGGCTCCGCTCGACAAAGGCGGGGGGCTTTACTCGAGCCAGGAGTACGGGGCGGAATTGAAGAGGCTTGGGGCCTTCCCTTGGGCCAAGGGCTTGAACCTGCTGTCCACGGACGCCTATGAAAGGGATAAGGCCCTGCTCGGGTCCAAGCTGGGAGGGGCCTTGGCGGGCGGGGCCGCTTTTCCTCCCGGAGAGCTCAGGGACAGCCTGGCTGGCCTCAAGAGGGCCTTCTCCCCCCTGGAGGCCGCGCAGGCCCTCTCCCTGGTCCGGCCGGAGCTTGACGCCAAGGGGCTCAAAGAAAGCCATCGCCAGTGCGCCCGGAGCCTGGCCAGGATGGGCTCCAATGCCGCCTCGGCCTTGGAGGCCGCGAGGGATTACTACCGCCCCGAGTGCGCGGTCTTTTCCGCGGAGACCATGGATCCCGAATCAGCCGCCGCCCATTTGCTCCAGGCCGGCAGGAGAGAGGAGCGCGCGGCCCAGTCCCCGGCGCCGGAGCCTTCCGCAGTCAGCGGCTTGAGCCAGGTCCTGCCGCGCGCGGAGCGGCCCCTGGTCGCCAGGCTCGCGGCTCATGGGACCGGTCCGGAGCAAGCCCGAAGGCTCCTGGAAGAGGCCGGCTCCATCGTGGAAAAAGCCTGGGCCAGCGGAGGCGGGCCGGAGGACTTGGAGGCCCTCAGGAGCGTCGCCCGGGACCGCAGGCAGGAGGCTATGGTTTCCGAGCTGGCCGCCAGATACCTGGGGAACCCCAAAAAGGGCTTGGAGCTTCTCAAGGCCGCCGCCATGGGCGTGCCCCGCGGGATCGCTAGGTTTTCCGCCTCTGAGGTCAAGGATTGGCCGGGTTTGGCGGCTCGGATGGCGGAGGCCGGTTCCGATCCCGAGCCGGCCCGGAAACTGGTCGTGGGGGCCCAGGAGCCGGGAAGGGCGCTGGAGGCTCAAGTCGTGCACAAGGCCATGAGCCTCTGCCTGCAGGAAAATCATGCCAAGCGGGAGGGGGAGGGCAGGCTCGTCTCGGAATGCGCCAGCAAGCTGGCTGCAAGGGTCGAGGCCCGCCAAGGCCCGAGCGATTTCGAAGGGCGAGTCAAGGGAATCTCCGACGCCGCGCTGGCGGCCCATCTCCGGGCCGATCCAGGCGCGACCCCGCGCTCGCTCGCGGAGCAAAATCTCCTCTGCGCCCAGGCCCTGGACGGGGGAGAGAGGCCGCTTGGAGCCGGAGGCCAGCCGCTCCTTGCCGAGGCGGCCCTGCCCCCCCTGGAGCCGCTGGCTTTGGCGGATTTCTCGGAGAGGTTCTGGCTGACCATGGAGAAGATCGGCTTCGAATATCTCTGGTCGGACCCCAGGCTGCGCCAAAAGAGCCTGGAGACCTATCAAAGAGAGCTGGGCCTTCTTCCCATGGAGGAGCTCGAAATCTGCCAGGGCCCCTGCCGCTATCTGCACAAGGCCCTGGCCCTGGCTCCCAGGGAGCTCGACAGCCTCCTGCACCAGGCCATTCCAGTATGCCTGGAGGCCTGCAAGGGGGAGCTGGGCGGCGGCGAGGGGGAGAAGCGCAAGAGAGCGCTTGATCGGCTTTCGGCCGAGATCATCGGCGCGGTCCTGGTCGTGGAGCCAAGGGAGTACGGCGCTCTTTTGAAGGCGATCAAGGCCAGGATCAAGGACCTGGGCCCTGAGGAAAAGACGGAACTGCTCAAGAAGGTGCTTGGGAAATGGCCCGGGATCACTCGCAGCAAGGCCCAGCAGAGGATGCTCGACTCTCTATGACCAGGGAATGGTTGAGCCGAGCGGGCGAATACCATGACCGCAGCATTCGCGGTCGAATGCAAGGGAATGGTTGAGCCGAGCGGGCGAATACCATGAATAAAGCGGCGATTTTTATTTTGCTTTTGGCGTCGGCTGCCTGGCCTGCCGCGCCCCGGGTCAAGGAGGCGCGGACGGGCGCCCGGGCTGGCCCTGTCTCGCTTCGCAGCGAGAAGCAGGCCGGCAAGGAGGCCTCGTCAGTTCCTGTGGAACGGGGGCTTCGAGACGACCCGGGCTGCGCCCCCTTCCTTGAGGCCTTGGAAGAGCCCATGGAAATAGGCAAGGCCCCCCGGCTTTCCTGTTACGGCCTTCCCTCGGTGATCGCGAGCTGCGGGAAGACGGAGCCCCAGGAGCAATTCCTGGTCGATCTCAGGAGCGAGGGCGCGCCAGTGCGGACGATCGGCGAGGAGAACGGCTTTGTCCGGGAGTGCCTCTACAATCCGGACGGGACCCAGGAGATCGCCCTGAGGAGCAATGAGGATGGGCGGCTCGTCAGCCTGACCCTGCTGGACTCCGGCGGCCAGGAGCTCTTCGCCAAGGACTTCCGCTATGAGAAGGATCTCGTCATCGTGGCCACGCGCAACCAGGACGGCAGCACTGTCCTGGAGGAGCAGCGCGGCGACGGCTCGTGGTCCGCGACGGTCAAGGGGGCCAGGGGGGAGACCCTTCGGACGATCGCGGCCGAGCCTCAAAGGGACGGAACCTCCATCGTCAGGACCGTTGATTTGGCCGCCAAGTCAGAGACGGAGGAGCATCGGGACAGAGAGGGGAACGTAACCGGCTGGATCACCTCCAAGGGCGGCAAGACTTCGAAAACAGAAGTCCAGAGGAACTTGGACGGTGGCGCGACCATCGTGACCCCAGGGGAGGGCGGAGAGACCCTGAGGGAGGTCAGGGACAGGCAGGGGCGGCCTAAGGAGATCAGCCGGATCGCACGGGATGGGTCCGCAGTGAAAACGACTTTCACCTATGGCAAGAACGGATCCCTTGCGGAGACCGTGGATTCCGAGACGAAGAGAAGCTATCTGGAGCAGAGAGGCCTTGACGGCGAGGCGCAAGGGATCTGGGTATTGGAGGGAGGCAGGGCCGTGTCCTATGCCCAGGTCCTGCCTCAGCGGGACGGAGGCGCCCAGCGCCTGCTTTACGAGCGGGACGGGAGCCGGACTCTTCAGGAGCTGGGCCCGGAGCCTGAGAGGAGGCTCAACGCCTACACCGAGCTTGGTCCTGAAGGCCAGGCCTTAAGGAAGACAGTCCTGACTTATGACAAGCAGGGAGTTCCTTCCCGGACTGTCACCGACTTAGTCCGCCCCCTCCTCGAGTCCGGGAAGGCCGCGGGGCCGGTCCTCGCGGAATCGGCGGAGAGGCTGAAATCGGGATCCAACCCCCCCAGGCCCCTGCCGCTGACTCCAGTTCCCGCGTCCTTGAAGCTTGGCGGCCAGGGTCTTGTTCCCGTGGGTCACGCGCAGGGTCGCGTCGAGG
>CAYLZQ010000051.1:0-9119 GCA_964388045.1 uncultured Elusimicrobia bacterium
GGGCCGAGGCCAGGTCCCGGTGGGCGGAGCGGACCTCGAGCTGGGCGCGCCTCAGGGCCAAGGCCTCGGCCTGGCCCTGGGAACGCTCCGCCGCCTCCGCCTCCCGCGCCCGGGCCGAGACCTCCCCGCCCGAGTAGAGGGGAAGCTGAAGGGCGAGAAGGACATCCCACTTGATCTGGTCCTGGAAGCCTGGAGGGCGCTTCAAGTAGTAGTTGCCGTCCAGGCCCAGGGTAGGCCAGCGGGCGCGCCCGGCGATCCGTGCGGCAAGCCCCAAGGCCTGGCGCTCCCTGCGGGCGGACTCCACGTCCGGGCGCCCGGAGGCCTTCCTGAGGAAGCCCTCCAGGGCCTCCTCAGCGGGGAGGGGGAGGGGGAAGGGGGAAAGCTCCTCCTCAAGGCCGGTCAAGAACCCGAGCCTGAGCTGGAAGACCCTCTCCCTGCCGCCCGCGCCTTCGAGATCCGCCTCGATCTGGGCCTTCCGGGACTCCGCGGCCAGGACCTCGCTTGTGCGGGAGCGGCCCAGCCTTTCCCTGGCCTTGAGCTCCTTGATCCGGTCCTGAGTGATTCCGAGCAGGGCCTGCCGGACCAGTATCTCCCTCCTGGCCAGGAGGAGGTCCAGGGTGGCCCGGGCTACGTCCTGATAGAGGAGGTCCTCGGCGCGCCTCAGGGCCAGCTCCGCTGAGGCGGTCCGGAGCCTGGCGGAGCGGACCGCGAGATACTCGCGCAGGCCGGAGAAAAGGGGCTGGCGCAGGGAGAGCTGGGCCTGCTCTCGGCTCCTCTGGCCGAAGCGCGCGCTCACCCCGCCCGGATCTGGAGGGACGTCTTGGAGGAGCTCGGTAGCGAGCAGGGAGAGGCGTGGCTTGACCTGGGACCAGAGCACCCCCTCGCGCGCCTCAAGCTCCGCGACTCCCTCGCCCCTCTGGGCGAGTTCCTCGCTTCTCTTCAAGGCCAGGGAGAAGGCTTCCGTAAGCCCAATCCCTCTAGGCCCCTGCTCCTGGGCCCGGAGGGCCAAGACGAGGGAAAGGACCAGGGCCTTCATCGCGAGACCCCGTGGAGGAAGAGCTCCACGACCCGCCGCGCGGTGGCCTCAAGGGGCCTGGCGCGGCCTGTGATCATCTTGTGCATGACCGCGCTGCGGCAGAGCCCGAAGAGGGCCGCGGCCTTGTACTCGTCGGTCCTGAAGCGCGCGCCCGAAGAGCCGCTCCGGCGCAGGAGGCTCACGACCTTGCTCAGGTTCTCGGCCATCCTGCCCATGAGCCTCCGGCGGGAGGAAGCGCCGCAGCCCGGGAACCTTCCCGAGCCGAAATGGGCCATGAAGTCGCGGTTCCTCTCGAAATGATGAAGGATCGTCCTGACAGCGGACAGGAGGAGGGGGCGGCCTCGGAGCCCGGAGCGCGGAAGGGCCTCCAGGGCCCGGCCCAGCCGATCCGCCAAGTCGGCGAAGGCGGCCGAGAAGAGCTCGTCCTTGCTCCGGTAATAAAGGAAGAGGGTCCCCTTGGCCACTCCGGCCTCCCGCGCCACCTCCTCCAGGAGCGCGTCCTGGAAGCCGCGCCGGACCAGGAGCCTGCGGGCCGCGCCGAGGATAGCGCGCCTCCGGGAGTCCGTCAGGGCCTTGTCCATGAATGACTGACTGGTCAGTCATAAAAAGTATAGCAGGACTTCCCGGGAGGGTCAAGGCCCAGGGCGCCTGGGTGTCAGGGCGCCTGGGATCAGGCCGGGGGGATCCCGGAGAGAAGCCGGCGGAAGGCCTCGAAGATCTTGGGGTCGAGCTCCCCGGCCAGGGCCTGCCGCCCCAGCTCGGAGAGGGCCTGGGCCGGGGCCAGGGCCTCCCGGGAGGGCCTCCAGGCCGTGAGGCCCTCGTAGGCGTCGGCGATCCGAAGGAGGCGCGCGATGATCGAGATCCGGACTCCTTTGAGCCCTGCCGGGTAGCCGCTCCCGTCCCAGTTCTCGTGGTGCTGGGCGATGGCCGCAATGGCCTCCTCAGGAAGCTCCAAGCCCAGGTCGCTCAGGACCGCCCTGGCCCCCTCCGGGTGGGATTCCATCAGGGACCTCTCTCGCCCCTGGAGGAGAGTCCCCTCCTCCTTTCCGGCCATGGAGGGGGGAAGGCCCCTCAGGCCCGCGTCGTGGTAGAAGCCGGCCAGGAAAGCGGCCCTCTGGGATTCCTCGGGCAGGCCCAGGGCCTCGGCCAGGGCGAAGCTCAGGACCGCGCTCACCCGGGAGTGCCCGATCGTCCCCCTCAGGGCCTCCAGGGGGAGCAAGGCCTCGGGATTGACCACGCGCTCCTTGAAAAGCCTTTCCGCCAGGGCCTGGAGGGCCGGCGGTATCCTCTCCTCGTCCTCGCAGGGATCCCGGAGGGCGAGGACCTCGAAGACGGCCAGGGGGTGGACCTCCCCCTTGACCGCCACGTGGCGGTTGGCCTCCTGCTCAAAACGCATCTCAGCCATGCAGCCCTCGATGCGCTCCCGGGAGCCCGGGTCGAGCTCGAGGGCCTTCTCGTAATAGGCGACCGCCTCCGAGGCCAGGCCCAGCTCGGAGCAGAGCCTCCCGGCCTCCAGGGTGGCGTCGAGGCTGGGGGGGACGGACTTGAGATGCCTCTTCAAGACCCTGAGCTGGCCTTCCAGGCTCTCGGGAGGCTCGGGGCTCCTGCCAGTGAAGAGCCGCCGGGTGCGGAAGGCGGGCCCGATCCCCTGCTGGGTGTGGGCGTCCACGCAGACCCCTCCCGGGGGGCAAATCTCCTGGAGCTTGACGGCCAGGTTGACGACCCCGCCCAGTGCGGTGTAGCTCCTGCGGTGCCGCGAGCCGACCAAGCCCACGAGGGCGGGGCCGTGGGCGATCCCGATGCGCATCTTCCAGGGAAAGCGGCGGCCGGCCGCCTGGCGCTGGATCCTCAAGGCCGCCAGGACCGCGAGGGCGGCGTTCCGCGGGGTTGAGACCGGGATCCCGAACTCGGCCAGGATCCCCCGGCTCTCGAACTTGTCCACGCGGCCGTGGTGGGCCGCGATGATGGGCTCGATCTGCTCGCAGAGGGCGTTCAACTGGGCCAGGAAGGCCTCGGGCTCCGAGCCCTCAGCAATGCGCGTGAAATCCACGAAATCCGCGCAGAGGACCGTGATCGCGCGCCGCCCGCTCTCAAGCCGCTCCTGGATCGCCAGATGAGCCGTGACCGAATCCACCGAGCCGTAGAGCACGGACTCGAGCCTGGTCCTCAGGGCCTCCAGGCCCTGGGCCTTGTCTTGGACGTCCTTATGGCTGAAGTCCAGCTCGGCCTGGGTCTTCTTCCACTCCTCAAGCACGAAGCGCAGCCTGGAGAGCTTCTCAAGGAGCTGCTCGTTCAAGCGCCCGACCAGGACCCCGCAGAGGAGCAGGAAGGAGCCCCAGGCCACCAGGTGCAGGGCCAGGCCCAGCGGCGATGGCTCCACGTAGAAGGACCGGGGACTGACCACAACGAAGAGGCCGACCCAGAGGATGGAGAGGAGGCTTCCCAGGACCGCGCTGCGCACGCTCAGGAAGTAACCGGCCAGGAGGACTGGGATGAAGAAGAAGTTGAGGAAGGCGAGCTTGTCCTCGACGAAGGAGCCCAGGGCCCCGACCGAGAGGAGGACCACCAGGATGAAGAGGCCCTCGAAGTGGCGCTCCGCGGACTCGGCCCAAAACTCCCTGAGCAGGGGGAGAAGCCTCCGGCGGTCTTCCCTTTCCGGCATTACGAAAAGCTTAGCCTCGGAGGCTCAAGGCAGGCTCAAGGGAGGTTCAAATCCGGCTCAAATCCGGCTCCCCAGCCGCCTTGAAAATGTAACAGAATCCTGTTACATTTTTGGAGGCAGACATGGAAACCCCGGAAGAAAAGGCCCCGGCCGAGCTCGCCAGCGTGGGCGAGATCCAGAACCTCGATACCGCCCGCATGGCCCTGCGCTGGGCCCTGGAGCGCCTCCAGAAGCTCGAGAAGGACAAGGCCGAGCTCTCGGAGAAGGCGGCCTCGGAGGGGAAGGCCAGGCTCCAGGCCCAGGAGCGGCAGGAGAGCCTTGAGCGGGCCCTCGCCCTGCGCTCGGCCGAGGCCAGGGAGCGCGAGCTCTACTACGCGAAGATGGAGGAGTTCCTCACCCTGTCCTTGAAGGGGGAACTCAACCCGGCCGCTCTGGCCAGGAGGGAGCAGGCCCTCTCCGAGCTCGAGAAGCGCCTGGGGCAGAGGCAGGAGGAGCTCCAGAGGGACTACGCGGCCCACAGGGCCTCACTGGAAGCCGCGGTCCAGAAGCTCAAGGACGAGCTCGCGCAGAAGGCGAGGGCGCGGGAGGAGGAGCTTGCGGGAGCCACTGAGCTGCGCCGCCAGGCCCTGGAGAGGGACATCCTCTCCAGGGGGGCCGAGCTCAGCGAGAAGGAGATAGCCCTCCGGCAGGATGAGAAGTCCCTCGCGGAGCGCAAGGCCCGCTTCGAGGAGTACACCCGCTCCCAGAGGGCCCAGCTCCAGGGCGAGATCAGGAACTTCCGCGAGGAGGTCCAGGGCCAGGTGGACCTCCGGGTGGAGATGGCCGAGAAGATCCTCAGAGAGCGGCTGGAGTCCCTGGAGGCGCTCTGGCGCCAGGAAAGGGAGCTCCTGGCGCGGGAGCTCCTGGCGTGGAAGCAGAAGGCCCAGGAGGCGTGCCCCCGCCTGCTTGAGCTGGAGCAGGAACTCTCGGCCGCCGAGGAAGGGGTCCGGCAGGCCCGCCTCGCGGCCGAGCGCCAGGCCCTGCTCCTGGAGGAGATGAGAAAGGCCTGGCAGGCCGAAAGGGAGGCTCAAGCCGCGGAGGCGGAGCAGTTCAAGAAGCTCCCCGAGGAGAAGGCCCTGGAGCTCCTCAAGCTCAGGGAGCTCCTGGAGAGCTCCCGGCAGCAGACCCAGGCCGAGCGCCTGGCAGCCGAGGCCCAGGCCCAGCGCCTGGAGAGGCAGAGGAAGGCCTGGGAAGAGGAGAAAGCCGTCCTGCGCTCGGAGGTCGAGGCCTGCACGCTCGCCGCGCGTGAGGCCGAGGCCAGGGCCCTCGAGGCGCAGCAGGAGGCGAAGTCCCGAGAGGCCGAGGCAAGCAGCCTTGCGGCCGAGCTCGAGTCCTTGAGGGCCAAGGCCGGGGAAGAGGAGCTCAGGCTCTCAGAGGCCCGCGGGGAGCTTGCGGCCGCCCAGGAGAGGGCGAAGGCCCTGGAGCAGGCCCAGGGGCGCTCGGAGCTCCTGGAGCGGGAGAGGAGCTCCTGGCAGGAGGAGCGCGCAGGCCTGGAGGCCAAGATCGTGGATTGGAAGAGGCGTTCGGCGAGGCTCGAGGCCAGGCTTGCCGAGGCCGAGAGGGGGCTTCTGGCGGCCCAGGAAGAGGGGGGCCAGAGGGCGCTGGGAGCCGAGGCCAGGAACCTCTCCCTGGGGCGGGAGAAGGAGGACGCGGAGAAGGAGGCCTCCGCGCTCCGCTCGGAGGTGGAGCACTGGAAGGCCCAGGCCAAGGATTTCCTGCAGAAGCTCGCCCGGGCGCGGGAGGAGCTCTCCGCCTCCGGGGAGCAGGCCCAGTCCGGGGCCCGGGAGGCCGCGGCGGCCCTGGAGCGGGAGAGAAGGTCGTGGGAGGAGGAGAGAGCGGCCCTCGAGGGGCGGATCGAGGAGGGCAGAAGAAGGCACCGCGAGCAGGGCGAGCGCCTGCTCGAGTCGCAAGGGCTGCTCGCCGCGGCCCAGGCCCAGGCCCAGCGGGCCTCCCTCGAGGCCCAGGCCCAGGCAGCCTCCCTCGAGAGCGAAAGGCGCTCCTGGGAAGCGAAGCTCTCGGAGCTGGGCCGGGAGCTCCAGCAGTGGAAGGCCCGCGCCCTGGAGCAGGAGTCCCTCAAGGAGCCTGAGAAGGGAGCCCCGGGTAAGGGCGCCCCCATGGCGGAGGAGGAGAAGCGCCTTCTCCAAGAGGAGATCTCAAGGCTCCAGGCCGAGCTGGCCCTGCGCAAGGCCGAGGCCGGGCAGGCCCGAGCGGCGCAGGAGAGGTCGGCTCTCCTGGAGAATGAAATTTCAAGGCTCGAGGGGGAGCTCCCGCGCTGGAAGGCGCAAGCCCAGGCGCCCGCCCGGCGAGAGGAGGCGGAACGCCTCGCCGCTCCCGGAGAGGCCCTTGAAGAAAAGCTGCAGGCCAAGGAAAGGGAGCTTGAAAACCTGGGGCAGGAGCTCGAGCACTGGAAGCGGCGGGCCGAGGAGCCCTACGCCCGGATGAGGGATCTCGAGGCCCGGGAGCAGGCCCTGGCCGATAGGGAAAGGAAGCTCCAACAGATGGGCGCCAGCCTCGCCGCGGAATACCGGGCCAAGGAGAGGGAGCTTGAGAGGCTCAAGGAGGAGTGCGAGCGCGAGATCGCGCAGACGATCGCGGAATACAGGATGCGGATCAGGAACAACAAGGAGGGCGCCTGATGGCCGGACGCGAGGCCTTCGACCAGGAGCTCGAGAGGCTGCTCTCCGACTACCAGGGCAGAATATCCCGCCTTCAGCTCGAGCCTCCCCAGGGATCAGGGCTCAAACCCAAGGCCGCTCCCCCCGCGGCCCCCCGGGGAGGGGACTGGCTGGACTCGGCCGAGGCCAGGGCCCGTTCCATTCTCGCCCGGCTCCCGAGGCTTTCCCTGCGCAGGAGCCTCCTCCTGGTCTCCCTGGCCCTGGCCGGGATCTTCGCGGCCGTCCTCCTCAGGGGCGCCCGGGGCCAACCCCAGGCCGTATCCTCGGCACCCCTCCCCTACACGGAGACCGCGGGCCTCGTGCTCGACGGGGAAAGGCTCCTCTCGATCGACCGCAAAAGGCAGCTCCTCTTCGCCTTTTCCGCCGACAGGCTTGGGGTCAGGTCCGTCCAGCATTTCCCCGTGGCGGGGGCCAGCGGCCTGGCCCTGGGAAGGGACTCCCTCTGGAGCACGGAGTCCGAGTCGGGAATCATCACCCAGCACGCCATGGACTGGAAGCACACGATCCAAAAGACCTACGCCAACCCGGACCGCAGCCCCACCGCGGTCTACTGGGACGGCCAGTTCCTCTGGGTCTACCAGGTCAAAAGCGAGGTCCTCTTCCAGTGCAGCGTGGGGGACTCCCTGGTCCCCCAGAGGCAGTACACCCTGCCGGGAATAGTCCCCACCGGGCTCTACGTCTCGGGGGGAATGCTCTGGACCTACGACCTCCACACCCGCAGGCTCTTCCGCTTCAGGCTGGGCGTCCTGGCCAGCCCCCTGGATTCGGCGGACCTCGACCGCTGGCTCCCCCCGCGCAGCCTTGTCACCGGTTTCGCGGTGGGCCCCTCCCACCTCTACGTGGTCACCGACGCCCCTCCGGAACTCCACCGCGTCGAGCTCAAGAGGCTCGCCTGGGCCCCGCATCGCTTCGACTCCTGGGCCGAGGGGCGGTTTAGGCGCTGAAACGCAACCGCTCTCAACTCCCCCTCCCCCGGGAGGCGGGATGTCACCTAAAACAAGGTATACACGAACGGGGCCACGGCCGTGGAGCTCAGGAAGACCAGGGCGGCCAGGCCCAGCAGGACGAGCACGAGCGGGAGAAGCCACCACTTCCTGTTGGCTCTCAGGAAGGCCAGGAACTCGCGGATCAGGGACTGCCTCTGGGCCATCAGAACAACCTCTCGTAGTCCGTCTTTTCCTCCGGGGTCCGCGCCGGGACCCAGTAGGTCTCGCCAGCCGGGCGCTTGAGCCTCAGGGGATCCCGGCCGAGCAGCCTGAAAAGAAGGCCGAGGGGGGAGAGGAAGCCGTAGTAGGCGGCCGCCAGCACTCCGTAGGAGATGAGGCTCCCACCCACGAAGGCCGCCCCCATCCAGGCCTTGTAGATCCAGCGTCCGGCCCCCGCGGGAGCGGCCAGGGCGGCTAGGCCAAGACAAAGGCCGGCAGCCCATGCCCCCCGCGCTTGGGCAGGGTGGCCCCTCCAGGAAAGCAGGGCCCCCAGGAGGGCCCCGAAAAGGATCACCCCAGCGCCGAACTGGCGTATCCTGCGCTTGTCCGGATTCCAGTCTATGCGGATAAGGGCCATGTCTCAATCCGGGGAGAACCGCGCCAGGTAGGCCTTGCGGTCCTCTCCCTGGCGCTGCTCGCTTTTGAGCAGGAGGAAATTCTCCAGGGCCAGGACGTCCATGTCCGTGTTCAAGAAGCAGCGCAGGGCGTCCTCCGGAGTGCAGACGATGGGTTCCCCGCGGACGTTGAAGCTCGTGTTCACAAGCACCCCGCAGCCTGTCCGAGCCTTGAAGGCCTTGAGCAGCCTGTAAAAGAAGGGGCTGGCCTCCTCCGAGACTGTCTGGATCCTCGCGCTCAAGTCCACATGGGTGACGGCCGGGATCGTGGAGCGCAGCTCCCTGAGCTTGGAGAGGCCCTGGGCCGGCTCCGCTCCAGGCGCCGCGGGCAGGCGGTGCTCGGCGGCCACGGGGGCCACCAGGAGCATGTAGGGACTCTGGCAGCCGAGCTCGAAGTACTCGGAGGCGTCCTCCTCGAGGACGGCCGGGGCGAAGGGCCGGAAGCTCTCCCGGAACTTGATCTTCATGTTCATGCGGCTCTGCATCTCGGGCCTGCGGGGATCTCCGAGGATGCTCCGAGCCCCCAGGGCGCGCGGGCCGAACTCCATGCGCCCCTGCACCAGGCCGACCACCCTGCCGGCCTCCAGGTGCCCGCAGAGGGCTTCCAGGAGCCTCGGCTCCTCAAGCTCCGAGTAGCCGGCCCCGGCGCGCTCGAGGGCGGAGAGGATCTCCTCCCTGGAATAGGAGGGACCCAGCAAGCCCCCCTTCATCGCGTCCCTCCGGCCCACCCGGCGGGGCCGGCCCAGGATCTGATGGGCGGCGAAGAGGGCGGCCCCCAGGGAGCCCCCCGCGTCCCCGGCCGCGGGCTGCACGAATATCCCCTTGAAGATCCCCTCCCTGAGGATCCCTCCGTTGGCCACGCAGTTCAAAGCCACCCCCCCGGCCAGGCAGAGGTTCTCCTCCCCCGTGAGCTCCCGGGCGTGGCGCGCCAGGGCGAGCATGATGTCGCCCGTCGCCTTCTGGACCGAGGCCGCCAGGTCCATGTGCCTCTGGGTGAGCTCACCCTCGGGGGGCCTGGGAGGGCCCCCGAAGAGCCCGTGGAAAGCCTCGGAGGTCATCGTGAGCCCCTGGCAGTAGTTGAAGTAGCGCATGTCCATGTGGAAGGAG
>CAYLZQ010000052.1:0-6210 GCA_964388045.1 uncultured Elusimicrobia bacterium
CCACGCCCTGGGAGGAGCTCAGGCGGGTCCGGAGATGATCCTCTCCAGGGGCTGCGCCAGGATGATCCTGCCCAAGCGTTTTTACCAGCTCGAGAGCCTGGAGGCCGCGGCCCTGGTCCTGGGTGGGAGGGCCAGGGTTTTCGTTCAGGCCCGGAGGGGCTGCTACCTAGTCGAGATACGGGCCCAAAAGCCGGCCAGGAGGCTGCGCGCCCTGGCAGGTGAGTTCGCCAACGAGGCCCTGAGCCACTCCTTTCGCCAGCGGGTCATCCGCTTCCATCGGGATTTTTCCCAGCCCGTGCTCTCGCGCGCCTTCCTGCGGGGACTGGCGGCCATGCCCTCGGATCCCTTGGAGGAGCTGGAGCCCCAGGTCAGGCTCGAACGGGAACGCGAGACCCAGGAGCTCCTTCGAGCCGCGCCTCTGGCCTTGGAGGGCGGCCCAGGATGAACAAGCTGAGCCTCCTTGAGGGCCTGCCTCGTCCCGACCCCGCGCGCGTGGCGCCCCACAATTTCCGCAGGCTGGGCCGTCGGGTGCTTCTGACCAATGACTCCGGGGGTTACGCCTTTCTTTCGCTTGCGGAGTACCGGGCCTTCCTGCAAGGCCTGGGGGAGGGCCATCCACTCAAGTCCAGCCTCCAGGGTTTTCTCAAGGACTCCTACGATCTGGAGGTAGCGGCCCAAGAGGTCCGCCGGACCCTTCTGGCCTGGCGCGGTCCCTCCCGCCACCTCCTGGCCCTTGAGAGGGAGGGGCAGGTCATGGGCCTTGAGACCGCGCGCAGGGTCTTGGACTTCGCCTTCTCAGGCCCGGCCCCGGAGCTTACCCTGGAGCTCGCGGCAGGGGATCCGGAGAAGGCCTGGCCAGCGATCTGGTTCGCGGTCCAGTATGGGCGACGCAAAAGCGAGTGGGGCAGGAGGCCGCTCTCCCTGGTCCTGCGCACGGGGGCATCCCTGGTGGAGGAACGCCTCAAATTCCTGCGCGGGCACTCCGTGGGCTTGCGGGCTGTCCTGGCTCTCAAGGGAGCCCCAGGGGGGGGCCTGCCATTCGAGGCCCAGAGCCTGCTCGCCCTCGTGGAGCCCTCAGCAGTCCATCCCGCGGCCTGGGTGGACTGGATTTCTGCCAGAGGTGTTTCTTCCGCGCGGCTCTGGCCAGCGGCCCTGGGCTCCCGGAGGGAGCTTAGGCTCTTTCTTCGCTTCTACGCGCGCGCTCTCGAGCGCCTCCTGGCCAGCGGAAAACCCTGGAGCGAGGAGACGTCCGCGGCCTTTTTGAGCCGCTCGGCCTGGAGGCTTCCTGGAACCGACCTGCTCTCGGAGCTGGCCTATGATCCCTCCGGCCAGGTCTACACCAGCGAGGCAGGCATGGCCCTGGGCCCTTCCTCCCCCTTCCGCCTCGGGGAGGCCGGTCTCCTGCGTTATCAGGACTCGGCTCAGAGCCTTGGCAGGGCCTGCGTGGCCGCCTGCCTGGCTGAGAACCAGCCCCTCTGCGCGCAATGCGCCTACAAGCCCTATTGCACCCTTCCCCCCTCGCTCAACTTCAGGTCCCAGGGGACCCTCTGGGGCCAGACCCCTTCCAGCCTTCTCTGCAGCCTTCACATGGGCATCCTGGACCTGCTCTTTGGGGCGCTTGGAGGTATCTACTCACCTCCCCCGCGGGGAGGTGAGTATCCCGATTGAGGGGGATAAGTGCCGCAGGCGCATGCCCCTCCCCCTGCGGGGGAGGAGGACTTGAGTTACGCTTGGAGAGAGGCCTCCTTTCTCAGCAAATTGGCGATTGACACCTCCTGAAAAGCCTTGCTAGACTGGCCTGAGCAGTCTCAAGCGAGGCGGAAATGAGAACAAAGAAGGCCAAGGCTGCAGGAACCCCGCGAGCCAGGATCTCGCGTGACGGGAGCGTGAGCTTCGAGCTCAGCGTCAAGAGGGAGGGGCTTGAGCCCATCCTGGGAGCCGCCTACCTCCTGACCGACCGGGCCTACGCCTCTCTGGACGGAGACCGCGCTAGGCTGGCGGTCACCCTGCGGCCCAAGTCTCCCTCATGCGACCTCAAGGCTCTCTCCGAGGTCTTCCTGAGGGAGCTTGAGACCCAGAAGTTGCGCTGGGCGATCGCCAAAAACAACCTCCCGGTCCACGAGTTCGTCGCCGAGCAGGCTGTCCTCCTGGCCAACGGCAGGATCCCTCCTCCAAGCCCTCCCGCGCCGGCCGCCGACGACCTCTCCGAGGAGCAGCGCCGGGAGATCGAGAGGCTGATCGCGGAGGTGGAGGAGGAGATCAAGGCCCTCAACCAGAAGAAGCTGCTCTCGGACCCCAACAAGATCAGGGCCTCCTGGGAGGAGAGGCAGGAGGCCGCGCTGGGAGAGCCCTCTCCTACGCAAGAGGAGAGACCGCCAGCACGGGCCCTGGGCGGTCCATGAGCAGGCTGACCTCCCTGCCCCCGGGCAAACCCCTCAGGCCTGGTCACCTCGGAGCCTTCAACTTCAGAGACATGGGCGGCTGGCACCTTCTGACCAACGACTGGGGCCGTCACCTGAGGCTCGAGGCAGCGGATTTCGAGCGCTTCCTCTCGGGGGGGATCAAGCCCGAGGACCCGCTTTGGGCCGCGCTCAGGCAGGGCGGTTTCTTGAGAGACCAGATGGACTTCAATGACCTGGCCTCCTCCTACCTTCGCAAGAACTCCTTCCACTGGTTCGCTGGGCCCAGCCTCCACATGGTGGTCGTGACCCTCCGCTGCAACCAGAAATGCCTCTACTGCCATTCGAGCGTGGTGGATCCATCCCGGACCGACACGGACATGGACCTGGAGACGGCCAAGAGAACAGTGGATTTCATCTTCCAGACCCCCAATCCCACCCTCTGCATCGAGTTCCAGGGGGGGGAGCCACTGCTCAACTGGCCCGTGGTCAAGTTCATCACCCGGTACGCGCAGAAGAAGGCCGAGGCCGCGCGCCGGAGACTGATCGTGGCCCTGGTGAGCAACTTCAGCCTGATGAGCGAGGAGAGGCTCGACTTCCTCCTGGACCACCACGTCTCCCTCTGCACCTCCCTCGACGGCCCCCCGGAGCTCCACGACAGGAACCGCCCCTTCCTGGGCGGGGGGGAGGCCCAGGGCAAGGTGGTGGCCTGGCTTGAGAGGATCCAGAGGCGCTGCCAGGCGGACTCCTCCCGGAGGGCCTACCTGCCCGGGGCCCTGATGACCACCACCCGCTTCTCGTTTCCCTTCGCCCGCGAGATCGTGGACCTCTACGCCGGCCTGGGCCTTGAGCAGATCTTCATCCGCCCCCTTTCCCCCATCGGCTACGCCAAGAGGGTCTGGAGCGAGATCGGCTACGGCCCCGAGGAGTTCGTGGCCTTCTACGAGAGGACCCTGGACACCATCCTCGAGCTCAACCGGACCGGACGATCCAGCCTCATGGAGCGCACGGCCCTGATCCTGCTGACCAAGATCCTCAAGGGGGAGGACCCGGGCTTCATGGACCTGCGCTCCCCGGCCGGGGCTGTGCTGGGGTGCCTGGCCTACAACTACAACGGCGAGATCTTCGTGAGCGACGAGGGCCGGATGGTGGACCACGAGGGGGACCCCATCTTCCGGGTGGGCCACGTGGCCGAGAACGACTGGGCCTCGGTCCTGGATCACCCCACGACCCGGGCCTGCGTCACGGCCTCCGTCCTCGAAAACCAGCCCATGTGCTCGCAGTGCGCCTACAAGCCCTACTGTGGGGTCGAGCCGGTCTTCCACTACGAGACGCAGAGGAGCGTCTTCGGCCAGACCCCTTCCAGCCCCTGGTGCGTCTCGCACATGGGGCTCTTCGACGCGATCTTCCGCAGGCTCAGGGATCCCGGGGCCAGCGCGGTCTTCGAGGAGTGGCTGGCCAGGGACCAGTGCCGCTGGCAGGAGAACGACCCGGAGCCGGCGGGAGAGCCGCAAGGGGGAGGGAGGGCCTATGCGCCTTGAGATCGACCCGCAGGAGCCCAGTGTCTCTTTTTCGGCGCCTAAGAGCGTCTATTCCCAGGACGGCCTCAGGATCGCGGCTCACGTTTTCGCGACGAGGGCGGAAGTCCTCGTCGCGAAATATAGGGACTCCTATGCCGTAACGTTAAAATCCAAACGCCGGAGCGCGAGCCAGGCCGACCTGGAGGCCCTGGCCGGAGAGTTCTTGAACGAGCTTCTCAACCAGGAGTACCGCTTCCTGGTCGGGCGCTTCAACCACAAGATCTCCGGCCTGATCGTCACCCAGGTCCTGCTCGCGGCCAGGGGCGGGGAGCAGGCCGTCAAGCCTCCGTCGGAAGAGCGCTCCGCCGAGTTCCAAGCCGCTGTCGCCGTTTTAATGAAAGAGGCCGAGGAGGAAGCCCTCAGGACCATGCCCAAGAGGATAGCCCCTCAGGGCCGGCCCCTGCCTCCCGCCCCGGAGGGGGGATGACCCAAGCCGCCACGAGGCTGACCCAGCCCTTCGGGGTTCTTGAAGCCAGCCCCAGGAGGGTGGCGGCGCACAACGCGCGCCTCCTGGGCTCCTCGGTCCTGGTCACCAACGAGGCCGGGGAGCATTCCTTCCTGTCGCCCGAGGATTACCAGCGCTACCTGGCCGGAGGGATCGCGAACGAGGACCCCCTGGCCGCTGGCCCCCAGGGGCTCATCCAGAAGGACTTCCTCAGGGACCAACTCGACTTCAGGCACCTGGCGGGCCGGGCGCTCGAGCGCCACCTCCTTGATTGGAAGGGGCCCAACGTGCACACCGTGGTGGTCACCCTGCGCTGCAACTACAAATGCCTCTACTGCCACGCCAGCGTGGTGGATCCCTCCCGTACGGACAGGGACATGAGCCTGGAGACGGCCCGAAAGACCGTGGACCTCATCTTCCAGGGCCAGAGCCCGACCTTGATGATCGAGTTCCAGGGGGGAGAGCCTCTGCTCAATTGGCCCGCGGTCAAGTTCATCGTGAGGTACGCCAAGAAGAAAAACGAGCTCCAAAAGCGCTCCCTGCACTTCGGCCTGATCTCAAATTTCAGCCTCCTCGACGACGAGAAGCTGGACTGGCTCATCGGGGAGGGGGTCTCCTTCTGCACCTCCCTGGACGGCCCTGAGGAGCTCCACAACAAGAACCGCCTCTTCCTGGGCGGAAACAGCCACGAGCAGGCTCTGGCGGGCTTGAAGAAGATCCTCGCGCGGCGCTCCGCAGGGGCTCGGGTGGACCCTCCCAACGCCATCTGCACCGTCACCCGTTTCTCCCTGCCATACCCCCGGGAGATTGTGGACCAGATCGTGGGCCTGGGCCTGGAGCGGGTCCAGGTGGGGCCCCTGGATCCCATCGGCTTTGCGCGCAAGAGCTGGGGAAGGATCGGGTACTCCTCGCGCGAGTTCGTGGCCTTCTACGGAGAGGTCCTCGATCACCTGATCTCCCTCAACCGGGAGGGGGTCAGGGCCTACGAGAAGATGGCCCTGATCCTGCTTATCCGCATCCTGGAGGGAGGGCACTGGAGGTTTCCGAACGCGGATGGAGTCTGCCGCCTGGCCTACAACTGGGACGGGAGCGTCTACACCTGCGAGGAGGGAAGGCTGCTTGCCAACGAGGGGGAGGATTTCTTCAAGATCGGGCACGTGGCCGCCGCCAGCTTCCAGGAGCTCATGGACCACCCCACAGTCCGGGCCTCCCTGCTGGCTCAAAGCCCCTCGGCCCAGCCCCAGTGCTTCCAGTGCGCCTACAACCCCTACTGCACGGTCCTGCCGGTCTACAACCATCAGACCCAGGGCCATCTTTGGGGCCATATGCCGGCCAACGGCTGGTGCGAGAAAATGATGGGGATGTTCGATTTGATCTTTGCCAGGCTCCAAGAGCCGGCCGCCAGGAAGGTGCTGGAATCCTGGCTGGAATATAAGGACAGATAGGGGAGGGACGATGGCCAAGAAGAGCGGCAGGGGCAAGGGAAAGGGGAGCGGCAAGAAGAAATTCGAGCTCCTGCCCCAGGTCAAGAAAGACGCCTCCGTTTTCCTGAGCAGCGAGGAGGGCAAGATCACCAAGGAGAACGTGGTCAAGACCGCGGCCGCCCTGGGGATCATAGGAGCGGCTCTTCTCAAGTCCACTCCCGCTCCCGCGGCCCACGCCAACTATCTTCACAACTCGGGAGGCATCGGGCAGCACGTCAGCCACGGTTCCCACGGCTCCCATGGCTCTCACGGCTCCCACGGCTCCCACGGCTCCCACGGCTCCCACGGCTCCCACGGCTCCC
>CAYLZQ010000052.1:6310-9076 GCA_964388045.1 uncultured Elusimicrobia bacterium
GCTCCCACGGCTCCCACGGCTCCCACGGCTCCCACGGCTCCCACGGCTCCCACGGGAGCCACTGCCGCGGGGGCTGGTGCTGCCCGCGCTGCTTTTAGTGCTGGCGTGGGACCCAACCATCTGGCCGTCTATCTCTCCAATCGCTGCAACCTGAGCTGCAGCTATTGCTACGTCTCGGTCAACCAGGGGCCCGCCGTCCGCCTTTCCTTCGAGCAGCTCAAGAGCTCGGTGGATTACTTCTACGAGAACGTCCCTTCCAAGGACAAGAAGATCACCTTCCTGGGAGGGGAGCCCTTCCTCGACTTTCCTCTCTTTGAGCGGATCGTGCGCTACGCCAGGGAGAAGGGCCCGGAGGCGATCCTCCAGACCTTCACGAACGGGACCCTGCTCACCCCTGAGAGGCTCGAGTTCCTCAACGCCTACGAGGTCTACACGACGGTCAGCCTGGACGGCAAGTCCGGGACAAACGACAGGCACAGGAGCTTTCTCAAGTCCGGAGGCTCGGTTTTCGCCGCGGTGATGGAGCGCTTGAGGGACCTCCTTAAGCCCTTCCTGGGGGTGAGCCTGGTCTTCACCTCAGAGACCGTGGAGGAGCTTCTCTCCAACATAGACTTCTTCTACAGGATGGGCTTTGGCCGCATCACCTTCAACCCCGAGCTCTACGAGATCTGGCCCCAGGAGCGCCTGGAGGTCCTGGCCAAGGTCCTCCAGGGCTTCAGGCGCTACTACCGCTCCATCCTCATGAACGGGCGAGCCTTCGTGGTGCCGATCCTCTTTTCGGTGCTTGAGAACGCTCCCAAAAACAGGCAGGGCCTCAAATGGTGGCACGACTGCCACAACGTGGTCCTGGGGCCGGATGGGGAATTCTACGCCTGCGACAAGGCCCTTTCCTTCCCCATCGGGGAGGCCGGAAACCAAAAAGTCGGGAACGCCCGGGAGGGGATGGACTGGGACCGGCGCTCGGCTCTCTTGGGTGAGGCCGTCCGCGTGGTCGAGGAGGGGGGCTGGGGCGAGGATGAATCCTTCTGCCCCATGGGGGTCTATTTCTACAGCCGGCAGGCCGGGAAGGACCCCTCTGTCCTGCTCGACAATTTTCACAAGGTCTCCGGGATCTTCGCGGGCGAGCTTGAGAGGCTCGCCTCGGAGCTTGAGGGGGATCCCAGGTTCCAGGAGCTCTATGTCCACGCTCGCCTGGTGTGATCAAGCCGCCCAGCGGGCGGAGGCCTTGCAGGCCGGCCTGGCCACGGACAAGGAGATACGGCGCTTCAAGGTCGCGATCAACACGGCCTGCCCCCTGCGCTGCGAGTACTGCTTCATCGACAAGGACTCGGGGGAGGTGGTTTCCCGGGAGGCCGTGGAGGGTTTGGTGCGTCTGATGCTTTCCTCGCCGGGCCAGGTCAAGAAGCTCCTGATCTACGGTGGGGAGCCCTTCCTCAAGTTCGAGCTGGTCCGGGAGATCGCGCGCTTCGCGCGCCGCGAGGCCTCCCGGGCCGGGAAGGACCTGGACCTCTCGATCTGCACCAGCGGCGTCTCGCTGGGGCGAGAACCGCTCGAGTTCCTGGCCGAGCAGGGTTTTTTCCTCTCGGTTTCTATCGATGGGGACGAGGAGACCCATGACAGCAGGCGGATGCTCGCGGGGGGGGCGGGGACCTGGAGGCGCATAGTCCGCAACCTCCCCCTGGTCTTCGAGACCATGGGCCGGCGCAGGACCATGGCCATCCAGTGCGTGCACCCGGACAACGTGGAGAGGATGTTCGAGAATTTTCAGGCCCTGGTCGGACTGGGCTTCGAGAACGTGGAGATCGAGGTGATCCACGGCTTCGGCTGGAGGGACAAGGGTCTCCTCTTCGGGCCCATGCTCAGGAGGGTCCTGGACTGGATCTGGGCTGAGGCCCTGGAGGGGCGCCCGCGCTTTTTGGTCTGCTCCTTGTCTCCCCTGATGCTCCGGGAGGGGGTGATCCTCGAGGACCTCTGCCCCTTCCACTCCTCCATGGAGTGCTATCCCGACGGGAGCTACTCCTTCTACCCCTTCGCCTTCGTGGAGGGGGAGGGACGTCAGCGCTCCTCCGTAGGAGGAGCGCTTGAGGGCATTGCCACACGGTATCGTCGTTGTCGTTTCAATAAGGAAAGTTCCTTGTGCCAGAACTGCGCATCGGATTACTACCGTAATCCGACGATCAACGAGGGCAACGAGCCTTACCGCTTGAGGACCGAGATGGCCAGGGCCTTCATGGACAGGGTGGTCCTGGCCTCCCGGGAGGACCCCAGGATGAAGTCCTATCTGCGGGAGGCCCTGATCCGATGCCGGATCAGTTGAGCTCCGTGCCGCGCGCGGCTGCGAGCGGCAGCGAGCGTACTGGCGCCCGTAGGGGATTGCGTTGGGCGCCAAGTGGGAAGCCCGCGGTGATGGCCCTCCTTGCCCGGGGCCGGGCCCTGGCCGCGCGGGGAAGGCTTAAGGCCGCCCTGGCCTGCCTGGACCGGGCCCTGAGGGAAGACCCCTGCGCCCAGGGGTTCCTCACCCGGGCCGCGCTCAGGCTTCTACTGGGCGATGAGCCCGGGGCCCATGCGGACCTTTGCGCCCTCTCAGTCCTGGACCATGCGCGCCTGACAGCCTACCGCGACCTTTCCGGCCTTTCAGCGGAAAGATTCCCTGGCCTGCTCAAGGCCCTGGAGGAGCTCCTTGAGCGAAAGCCCTGCCCCTGGGGCTACGTGCTCAAGGCCTTCCTCCTGCGCAGCCTCCTGCGCTACGAGGAGGCGGTCTCCGAG
>CAYLZQ010000053.1:0-7945 GCA_964388045.1 uncultured Elusimicrobia bacterium
GGCTTTTTCTTTCGTCGCAAGGACCCCGTGAGGCAGGGTTCTTACGAGGGAATCAGAGTTGGGCGAGGATTACGACTTCCTCTTCCAAGAGAGGAAGGAGGTCCTCTGCTCCACGGGCTTGAGACTTGCCGCGGCGCGCGAGTACGCCGAGAAGGCCTGCGCCTCCGCCAGCTTCCCCTGGGCCAGCGGCGGAGCTCGGGAACTCTCGGAGCTCTCGCGCCTGGAGCGCCGCTATCCCCGCGAGCCGAGGATCGCCGCCGTGCGCTCCGAGGTCCTCCTGGCTCTGGGGCGAGCCGCCCAGGCCAGGGCCTGCGCCTCCCGGGCTATAGCCATTGAACCCGAAAGCCCGCTTGCCTGCGCGGTGCGGGCCGAGGCCTTCTGGCGCCAAGGGGAGCATGGAAAGGCCCTCGAGGACATCAGCCGGGCGGTCGCTCTCAGGCCTTTCTCCCCGAGGTTCTACGCCCTGCGGGCTAAGATCCTCGGCTCCCTGGGGCGTTTTGCGGAGGTGATCGAGGATCTCGACAGGTTCCATGTCCTGATCTGGAGGTCCGCGGGATACACTATCTACCGGGCGCGCCTGAGGCGCAGGCTCGGAGACGCCCGCAGGGCGGCCAGGGAGCTCGACGACTTCCTCCTCGTCAATCCACGCGATCCCTGGGCGCATTATGAGCGCTTCCTGTGCCGGGCTGAGCTGGGCCTGGGATGGGGAAAGACCCTCGAGGACTTGGTCCGCGCCGTCCTCGGCGGGGCCCTCCTGTGCGGGACCAGGCGAGTCTATTACGCCCTGGATCCCGATGAGGCGGTCTCCGAGGACTTTGAGAGGCTTTCCGCGGCCCGGGGGAGGGGCGCGGCACTCGCCTGGAGGGGAGTGATCAGCTACGTCCTGGGCCGGGAGGAGGCCGCCGAGCGGGACTGGGCCGAGGCCGTCAGGCTCTCCCCGCAAGCCTCCTGGGCTATGGCCTGGAGGGCCGAGCTCTGGCTCAAGAGGGATAGGCCTTCCCTGGCCTTGGACTGCCTGGCCAAGGCCCTCCGAGCTGTCCCGGACTTCGCGTGGGCCTGGGCCCTGCGCGGCAAGGCCCGCATCAGGCTCGGGCATTCGAGGGAGGCCTTGCGGGACTTGAGCCGGGCCCTGAGGCTCGATCCCGGGCTCTGGAATGCCTATGCAGACCGGGCCTGGGTCCGGCGCTCTCTGGGAGATCGGCGGGGCGCCCTCCAGGATCTGGGACGCTCCATCTCCCTCGACAAGAGGAACGCCTGGGTCTATGCCTGGCGCGGGGAAATCCTCCTGGGCCTGGGGCGCCATCCCCAGGCCCTCCAGGACTTCGATGAGGCCATACTCCTGCATCCGGATTACGCGCAGGCCCGCCTCTGGCGAGCCCGGGCGCGCCTGGGCCTGGGGGACCTCAAGGGGGCCCTGGCTGATGCCGAGCGCGCGGCCCCTTAGCCTTCGACGGAGTTTCCTTGAAATAGGCGGGGCCGAATGGTGTAATATGACGGAAGTCACATGGCGAGGATCGCAAGCCCCAAGGACCTGCGCGCGGATCTGGCCCGGCTGGGCCTTGACTCGGAGCGGCAGCACCTGCGCTCCTGGCTGGGGAGCGCAGGACTGGACCGCGGGCTTGCCCGCCGCGTTCTCCGGAGGCTGAGCCGCCGGGGGGGGCCGGAGGCGAAGGCCCTGGAGGCTCGCCTGCTCTCCCTGCTCGGGGATGGAGGGGCCTCCTCCTGTTTCGAGGGCCTGGCCCGGGAGGGGGAGGCCAGGTTCTGGGCCTGGAGCGGGGAGGAGGCCTTGGTGCGGGGGAACCTGGAATCCTCGGCCTGCAGGCTTGAGCAAGCGATCCTCCGGGATCCCTCCTATCCCTGGGCCTATGTCTATAGGGCGGCCCTGCTCTTTCGGCGCGGGGATGCTGCCGGCGCTCTGCGGGATGTGGAGGCCTTCCAGGGCCTGCGGCCCGGCTCCCCTGTCGGGGAGGCCTTAAGGGCCATACTCTCGGCCCAGGGGGGGGACAGGGAGGAGGCCTCCCTCTGGCTTGAGAGGGGCCTGGCCAAGGCTCGGCCTGGGTGGCTGCTCGCCCTGCGCGGGGTTCTCAGGGCGCGCTGGGGCGAGATCGAGGCCGCTCGGCGAGACCTTGACCTTGCGGTGAGGAGCGAGAAATCCCCGTGGGTCCATGGCGAGAGGGCCGACGTGCTCAACCGCGCTGGCTTTTTCTGGACCGCCCTCAGGAGCCTGGAGCGCATGAGGAAGGCTCTTCCCGGGAATCCGGAGCCTGAGGCCAGGGCCGCCCTCATCCATCTGGACCAGGCCCAGTATCCCCAGGCCTCCAGGCGCCTGGCGCGCGCGATCAGGATGGCCCCCGGGGACGCCTCCCTTCACCGCCTTCTCTCCCAGGTCTTCTTCGTCCAGGGGGACCTCGGGCGCGCCTGCGCGGAGATCGAAAAGGCCTGGCGTCTGGCTCCCCGGGAGGCCCAGCTCCAGCAGGAGAGGCTGCGCCTGATGATACTCTCAGGCGAGGAGGCTTCGGTCGAAAGGCTGCTGGAGCGGGAGAGCCGGCTTTCCCAGGGCTGCCGCAGGTATTGGCTCGGCTACCTGCGCTGCCGCCAGGGCCGCTTTGAGGAAAGCCAGGCCCTGTTCGCTGAGGCCGAGGCCCTGGGGCAAGGGGAAAGGGCCTGCTTCTACAGGCAGGTGGCCCGCGTCCTTTCCGAGACTCCCCAGTCCGCGCCTCCCTCCGGGAGGGAGCTCCTGATGATGGGCCTGGGCTACCGGCAGCCCTTCCAGGCCAGCCGAGAGGTCCTGGGCCTGATGCGCGGCTGCGGGATGTTTTTCAGCAACCTCTCGGACCCCACGGTCTCCGACCTCCTTGGCCTCTTCCCGGTCCCTGCCAGGACCATAGTCTTCAGGCGCTCGGACCACCAGTCCGTGGCCTGCTCCCGTGAGGTGATGGCGGGATTTGCGAAGGCCAAGAGGGTGGGGGTCGTGACCAGGGCCAACCCGGTCTTCTACGGCCGTCTGGCCTACAGGCTGACCCTGGAATGCCGCAAGAGAGGGATTGCCTTGTATGTCCCGGCCTCGGTCTCTGTGGGCGACACGATCCTCAGCCTTGCGCAGGGACAAAGCGCAGGAGGGGTGCAGATACGGGATGCCGGTTGCCTTGGAGGCCTGGACCCGCGCCTCCCTGTGGTCATCTACAACATCCCTTCCCTGAGCCAGTGGTCCGGGGTCCGGGACCTTCTCCGTCTCTATCCTCAAAACCATTCCTGCCTCCTTCTGCCAGGCTCCGGGGAAAGGGAGTTCGCCCCAAGCCGGGTGCCCCTCTCAGGGCTCCGGCCTGCCCTTGAGCGCTCGGACCCGGCCGTCACCCTGCTCCTGGGGGCGCTCGAGCCTCAGGGTGCTGCATGAGGGCCTTACTTCTTCTTGCCGCCCTTTGGGTCCCGCGGACTTCGGCTGCCGCCAGGGTGGAGGTGGGGCTCGACCCGCGCCTGGAGCTTCTGGGCGCCCTCGAGCTCTTAAGCCCTAGCTCAGGGATCCTCCCGGAGCTTGTCCTGGACCTTGAGTGCGCGCGCCAGGCGCAGAGCGCCTTCTCGGCCTTTCGAAGCCGCCGCGGGGTCCTGGCTGGCGCCAAAATGGATCCCAGGGCTTTCGACTTCCTGGGGCGCACCAGCGTCCTGGTGCGGCTCTCCCCTCCTCCAGAGCTTGAGCCCCGCTTCGCCATCCCTGAGATGTTCGTCCAAAGGGCCGGCGGAAAGCAGGCCCTGGAGGAGTGGCTTGCGGGGCTCAGGGCCTTTGCCCGCGAGGTCCGCTTCTCCGAGTTCTACTCCCGGCACGCCCGGAGCCTCGAGGCCTCGGTGGCTCCCATGCGCTCGGCTGTCGAGGCTGCGGATTACGCGGGGCGCCTGGAGCGCTATACCGGCCTTCCCTTCCCGGGGCGCTACCGCATACTCCTTACTCCCTTCCACAGGAGCGGACAGCAGGTCAACAGCGTGCTCATGGGCGAGGACGGCTCCCATGAGATCGCAAGCGTAGTGGGCCCTGAGAGGGCGATCTCGGGCCGGCCCGTCTTCAACCCGGGGCTGGAGGCCACGGCCTGGCATGAACTCTCCCACGGGATACTGGACGTGGTCTCGGACCTCCACCGGGAGGAGGTCGCCCTGAGGTCCGTGGTCCCGGGGTCCTGGGACTGCTACGGGGAAGCCCTCCAGTGCTTCAAGGAGAACGTGGTGCGCGCTGTGATGCTGCGCATGATCTCCCTGGAGAAGGGGGAGGCTGCGGCGGAGGCCCAGCTCAGGGAGGAGGGCGAAGACAGGTATCCCGCCCTGAGGCAGCTCATGGAGCGCCTCAAGGAGTACGAGGAGCAACGCGAGCTTTATCCCACCATGGGGCACTTCTATCCCAGGCTCCTCGAGGTCTTTCCCAGCCTCGGCTCGGCTGAGGAAAGGCCCCCGGAGCTTTCCGGGGAGCCCGGGCCGGAGTGGCTCCTGGAGTTCACGGCCCCCTTCGCGACCCAGGGGCAGAGGTCCAGGGCCATGTCCACCCTGGACCTCATCCTGACCAGCCCCCCGCAGCCCAGGCTTCTCCTCAAGAGGGCGGCTTTTGCCTATCTCAACGGGAAAAACGAGCAGGCCCTCAGGGACGCCGAGGCTGTCCTCTCCCTCGAGCCCAGGCAGGCGGGCGGGATACTGATCCAGGGCCTGGCCCTCAGGGGCCTTGGCCGGGAGAAAGAGGCCCTGGAGGCCTTCCGCAGTGGAGAGGACCTCTGCCGAGAGGGCAGGGCCCTCTCGCCCCAGGCCTGCCCGAACCTGCTGCGCCGCTCGGAGCCGAGGCTTTCGAAGCCTAGGAAGGCGGCTCAGGCAAGGCCTCAGGGCCTTTCCCCGAGCGTGGCCTTCGAAGTGGATCCCCGCATCGAGCTTCTCTCCGCTGTCCTCATGCTTGCGGACCCCCAGGGATTTGCGCGGCAGTTTGGGTCCAAGGCGCTTGGAGGACTCCCCTCCTATGCCCTGGCCGCTCAAAGGCATTTCGCGCACCTCTCGAGCCATCCCGCCGTGGGGCTGCTGTCTCGCATGCTCGGCAAGGGGATCCCGGAGATCCTTCCCGCCAAGCTCGTACTCCAGCTCTCAACCCCTCCTGAGCTTGCCGAGAGCCGGCCCATCCCGCAGGGAGATCTCAGCATGGCAGGAGGAGCCTCGGAGGCGCGGGAGCTCATAGCCCAGCTCAGGGACTTCGCGGCCCTCTCTGGATTCAAGGCCTTCTTCGACGCTCACAAGCCGGATTACGCGAGCTTCGTGGAGGAAGCCAGACAGGAGGACTCCAGGCAGCTTCAGGCCTCCAGAGTGGCGGACTACGCGAGGCTCCAGTTCCAGGCCAGCTACCGCTTCATTCTCGCTCCGCTGCTTCCAGCCCGCTACGACGCAAACCTAAGCCGCTCCAAGGGAAAGGGGCTTGAGGAGATCCGCCTGCGCTCCGCGGTTTACCAAGAGGAGGGGGGAGCCTTCGGCTTCGACGACTTCGGAAGCGGGGCGGCCCATGAGATCCTCCACACCCTCAGCGACCCCATGGCCGAGCCCTTCCGCGACGAGCTCTCGGCCTACGCGAGCCTGCTTCCGGAGAACTGCACCGACACCTGGCTTGGCTGCGTGATGGAACACGTGGACCTTGCCGTCACCCTCAGGGCCCTGGCCCTGGAGCAGGGGGAGGAGGCGGCCGAGGCCTTGCGGCGAGACTATGAGGGGCGCGGGTTCCCCTACCTAGGGCGCCTCTGCGAGCGCCTGAGGGAATACGAGTCAGGGACCCAAAGCCTCAGGGAGTTCTACCCCAGGCTGGTCTCAGTCTTCCGCGAGGCCCTCCAGGCCAGAATCAAGGAGGACGCGGCTAGGTCGGCCCGAGCGGCTGAGGCCTCGAAGCCTCCTGCCAGGAACAAGGCCCCTGCCCCGCCCAGCCTTGTCTTCGAGGTGGATCCCAGGATCGAGCTCCTTTCAGTGCTCCTGAGGCTCTCAAGACCAGGCAAGGCAGGCGCGCGGCCGAGATTTTGGGCCGAGGCTGAGGAGACCTTCGCCCCCTTCGCAGGTCATCAGGCCGTGGCGCGCCTCTCCAGACTCCTGGAGCGCGAGCAGTCAAGCCTGGCCGTGGAGCTCATGCTCCGGGTCTCGGCTCCGCCCGGGCTCGCCCCCAAGGGGGATATCCCGGAGGGGATATTGAGATCCCTCGGGGGGAGGGAGGAGCTTGCGGCCCTGCTCGCGGACCTGCGGGACTTCTCAGTCAGCTCTGGCTTCGGCGCCTACTTCGAGTCCCATCAACAGGACTATGCCTCCTTCGTGGCCGCGGCCAGGCGCGAATCCCTCCAAGGGGTGAGCCCAAAGGCGGCCAGCGCCTACCTCGGGATCCCGCATGAGGGCCGCAGGCGCCTGGTCCTCTCGGGGCTTTTCCCCCAGGGGGCCGCGAACTTCTTCATCCCTGAGGACCAGGAGGAGATCCAGATCAGGCCCGCTGGATTCACGCGCGAGGGCGAGCCTGAGTTCGGCCTGGGCACCCTCTCAGGCTCGGTGGCCCGGGGCCTGGTCTACTCGGAGGTCAACTCCATGATCCCCGGCTCAGGCGCGGGTGAGAAACCCGGGACTGAGATGGCCAGGGCCTGCAGCGACCGCTCCTCCCCCCTTTGGGGGAGCTGCGTGCGGGAGCATCTGGTCAGCGCGGTCATGCTCAGGGTCCTGGCCGGGGATTTGGGGGAAAAAGTCTTTCGCGAGGCCCTGAGGGGGGCCCTCGGCGGCCTTCCCTACCTCGAGGCCCTCTGCGAGCGCCTCAAGGAGTACGAGCAGGAGCGCTCGGCCGCGCAGCTAAAGGAATCCGGAAGCGGCACTTCCTCGCCTATGGCTCGGTCGCGCTATCCCAGGCTCAAGGACTTCTATCCCCGCCTTGAGTCCGCTTTCCTGGAGCCTCCCAAGGAGGCCAGGCCCCTGCCCCTGGTCTCTGCAAGGCCAGACCCTGGGATGCTGCCCCTGACCAAGCCGGGAGAGGCTCCCGAGATCGTCTTCATGGTGGATCCCCGCGTTGAGCTTCTCTCCCTGGTCCTCATGCTCGCGCGTGAGTCCCAGGGCCCCGAGTCCTCCCCATACTCGGAAGAGGCTCGCAGGCGATTTTCTCTCTTCAAGAGCCATCCTGTGGTGGTCCGAGCCAGGAGCCTGCTCGGCCGCGACCCTTCGGCCCAACTCCTCTTCCAGGTCGTCCTGCGCCTCTCGGACCCGCCTGAGTTGGGGGTCAGGATCCCCCTGCCCGAGGGTTATCTCAAGGGCCAGGGCCATGAGCTGGAGGCTTTCCTCGCCGAGCTGCGGGACTTCGCGGAGCGCTCGCGCTTCGCCAAGTTCTTCGCCTCGCGCAAGTCTGACCACGAGGGCTTTCTCCGGACCGCCAGGAGGGAGGCCCTCCAGGCCCAGAGCCCCAAGGCCGTGGCAGCCTACCTGGGGGCCAGGCTCCCGGGGCGCTACTCTTTCCCTCTGGCGGCTTTGCTTCCCCAGGGCCTGGCCTCCAACGTGACCCTGGTGGGCCGCTACGGCAGCGAGGAGATCAGGGTGAGGACTGCCCGCTTCGAGGCCGGAGAGGCCAGGTTCGGGTTCGACTCCTTCGGCCTCTCTCCGGCCCATGAGCTCACCCATACAGTGATCAATTCCCTGGTCCCTCCCTCGGGCTCCAAGGCCGGAAGGCCTCCGGCGGGCTGCAACGACCAGACTCAATCCTCCTGGTCGAGCTGCCTGCAGGAGCACCTGGCCCTGGCCGTGACACTCAGGGTCCTGGCCCTGGACCTGGGAGAGAGGCTCTATGAGCAGAGGCTCAGGGACTACCTGGGCCGGGGCTTCCCCTACCTGAAGGCCCTCTGCGAGCGCCTCAAGGAGTATGAGCGGGCTCGGTCGGCCGCGCAGCTAAAGGAATCCGGAAGCGGCACTTCCTCGCCTATGGCTCGGT
>CAYLZQ010000053.1:8045-9025 GCA_964388045.1 uncultured Elusimicrobia bacterium
CGCGCTACACTGGCCTTAAGGACTTCTATCAGCGCCTGGAGGAGGTCTTCTCTGATAGGCTCCCAGGCCCTTCCCAGGCCCCACCGGAGGCGGCTCGCTACAAGGACCTTGGAGTCCGGGCCTTCCTCAGGCGCGACTACAGGGCTGCGCTCGAGAATTTCAAGCGTGCCCTGGCCAGGGCTCCCGGGGACCTGGAGACGCACCTGGACCTTGGAGTGGTCTACGAGAGGCTGGGAGAGGTCCAGAAGGCCTTAGCCTCCTACGCGCGCGTGATCCATTCCCAAGGCCCTGAGGCTGACAGCAGGCTCCTGGCCGAAGCCCTCTCCTCCAGGGCCTCACTCTACGAGTCCCTGAGGAAGCGCCAGGAGGCTCGCGCTGACCTCAAGAAGGCCCTGGACCTGGCTCCGGCTGATTGGGCCAGGAGGTCCGAGGCCTTCAGGCGCCTCAAGAGTCTGGCCAACTAGATGATCAGCTTGGCCTTTGCCATTCTCCTGGCCCTTCTGACGCAGGCTCAGGCCTCCTCCTTCGACTACGGGGTGGACCCAAGGATCGAGCTCCTGGGAGTGATCCAGTTCTTCTCCGGCGCAAGACCCAGGGTTCCCTTGGAGCAGGCCTATGCGCGCCGAGTGGAGCAGGTCTTCGGAAGGTTCAGGGACCACCCGGCTGTCGAGCTCTATTCACTGGCCTCCTCAAGGGGCCCTGAGGGCTACGGGACCATCCTCCTCTATTTCACCGACCCTCCCGAGCTCAAGATCAGGGATACGCTCTCGCACCCTCCCTACCTGGAGCGCGAGGGGCAGAAGGAGACGGCCCAGCGCTTCCTCTGGGAGCTCAGGGATTTCGCCTCCGCCTCGAACTTCATGGGCTTTTTCCGGGAGAACAGGGCCTTCTACCAGGGCTTGGAAGCGGCCTTCAAGGAACGCCTGGGAGGGCTTGACCCGCTTAGGACAATCGAGGCCTACCTTGGGGTAAGCCTGGAG
>CAYLZQ010000054.1:0-9012 GCA_964388045.1 uncultured Elusimicrobia bacterium
GCGGCGTAGCGCTTGAGCAGGGCCGCGTGCTCCGCGGTCAGGGCCGTGCCCAGGGGGGCGCAGGCGGTGGAGAGTCCATGCTGGTGGGCCGCGATCACGTCCAGGTAGCCCTCCATCAGCAGGGCCCTGCGCTCACGACGGACCACGGGCAGGCCCTGGAAGAGGCCGTAGAGGAGACGCCCCTTCGAGAAGAAGGGGGAGTCAGGGGAGTTGAGATACTTGGGCTCGGCCTGGCCGAGGGCGCGAGCGCCGAAGCCCACGACAGCTCCCTTGGCGTCCTGGATCGGGAAGAGCACACGGCCAAAGAAGTAGTCTCGCAGCCTCCCCCCGCGGACGGCGGCAAGCCCTGCCTTGAGGAGGAGCTCCCGCGCATAGCCCTTCTTCAAGGCGGCCTCTCCCAGGCCTCCCGCGCTCGGGGCATAGCCGACCCTGAAGGCCTTGAGCATCTCCTCCGAGACGCGCCGCCCAGCCAGGTAGCGTCGGGCCTCGGCGGCCTCGGGGGACTTGAGCAGGAGGGAGTGGTAGAAATCGGCGGCAAAGCCCAGGAGCTCCTTGATCTTGAGCCTCTCGCGGGCCTCGGGCCCCAGGGATTCAGGGGCCAGGGCGATCCTGACCCCGGCGCGCTGGGCGAGCTTTTCGGCCGCCTCGCTGAAGCCCAGGCCCTCCATCTTCATCAGGAAGGAGAATGCGTCCCCCCCCTCCCCGCAGCCGAAGCAGTGGTAGGTCTGCCGCTCGGGACTGACGATGAAGGAAGGCGTGCGCTCCTGATGGAAGGGGCAGCGCGCCTTCACGTGGCGGCCCGCCCGCTGCATCTGGGGCACGTACTCGCCGATGAGCTCCACGATGTCGGTCTTGGCCCGGATATCCTCCAGGGTCTCAGCCGGAATCAGTCCCATGAAAGAAGGCGCCCGGCTCGGCCTGAGGGCCTTGCCGTCGGTCGCGGTTTTCAGCTCACGCCTCCGACCACTTCCGACCAAGCGCTAACGCGAGGGAATGCCGCCTCCACGCTCCGTTGAGAAGCGGCCTCGCCCACCCGCCTTCGGCGGGTTCCCGGGCTCGGTCGTGGTCTCTTCTAAGCCCTTAGGGCTTAGGGCATGCGACGGCGCTTGGCCCGGCGCATCTTGCGCCTGGCCTCGGCCGCCTTGAGCTTGCGCTTGAGGCCCGGGGAAAGGTAGTGCTCCCGCCTCTTAATTTCCTTGAGGACCCCGTTGCGCTCGCACTCGCGCTTGAAGCGCCGCAAGGCCTCATCGATACCCTCGCCCTCGCGCAGCTTAACGAATACCATTCTGGTTTTTCACCACCTTTTTGTCTTTCTTTCCCTCAAAACAGTTACCGAGGAGAGCCTCCTTATTCTGCCTCCCCTTTCCAAAACCCTCACCCTGGCGGCCAATGCAGGATGCGGCCGCCCAGGAGGTGATAATGCAGGTGCTCCACGGACTGCCCCGCTCCCCTCCCGTTGTTGGTCAGAAGGCGGTAGCCGCCCGTCAAGCCTCCCTCCTGCGCGATCCGCGCCGCCACCCTCTGGAGATGGCCCAGAAGGACCGCATCCTCATCGCTTGAAGCCGAGAGGCTCGGAATGTGCTTCTTTGGCACGATCAGGACGTGCGTGGGCGCCTGGGGATTGATGTCCTTGAAAACAAGCGCCCGCGCGTCCTCGAAAACCAGTTGGGCCGGGATCTCGCGCGCGATGATTTTACAAAATAGGCAGTCCGCCATTAAAGATCGCGCTGAAATTATAGCCTACCCTCTCGATCCCGGCAAGGGTCTTAGGGCTCCTGCCGCCCTGGGCCTTTCGGGTCCAGGAGGCCGCAGGCCAGGGGCCCCGCCGAACGCTCCACTCGGACCCTGTGGAATCCCGGCCCTGGATCCTCCGGAAGCCTCACGCATAGGAAATTCTCGGCCAAGCCCTCCGGCGCGGGGCCCCGATCCTTCATCAGCACCCGCCTCCAAGAGCCGACCGCGCGCGCCGCGAAGGCCGCGCGCAGGCTGCGGTCCAGGTCCCTCAGGGCCCGGGCCCGCTCCAGGACGACCCTTTCTGGAAGCTGCCCCGGGTTCCGCGCAGCCTGAGTGCCTGCCCGCTTGGAATAGCGGAACACATGGAGTCCCGAGAATCCGAGGCCCTCGATGAAAGCCCGGCTCTCCAGGAACTCAGCCTCGGTCTCCCCCGGAAAGCCCGTCATCACGTCAGCGAAAACCCCGGCCTCGGGCAGCCTTGACCTCAGGGCCTCGACCCGGCGGGCATAGAAGGCTGCCGAATACCAGCGCCGCATTCTCCTGAGCACCCCCTCCGAGCCAGACTGGAGGGGAATATGGAGGGAAGGGCAGAGCCTCCCCCCGGAGCCCGCCATCAGGGCGATGAGCCTATCCGTAAGATCCGTGATCTCGAGGGAGGAGAGGCGGATCCGGAAGTCCCCGGGAATCCCCAGGAGGCGCTCCAGCATCCCCGCGAAATCCACGCGCCCGCCCCCTTCCAGGGCCAGGTAGCGTCCCAGGCGGACCCCGCAGGGCACGATCTCACGGTAGCCGGCGGCAACCAGGCGCCGGGCCTCCGCCTCCAGGTCCTGGATGGGCTTGGACCAGAGCACTGGGCGCACGCTCGGGATGATGCAGAAGCCGCAACGCATATTGCAGCCGTCCTGGACCTTCAGGAAGGCGCGGGTGTGGCCGCAGAAGGCGCTCACCCCTGCGAAGGCCGGGACGCTGCTGCAGCCCAGCAGGGAAGGGAGCTCCTCCTTGCCCTCGTTTCCGACCACCAGGGCCGAGGGAGCCGCCTCCAGAATCGCCTGGGGATCGCGCGAGGCCAGGCAGCCTGTCACGACCAGGCGGGCCGCGGGATTGCGCCGGGCGATCCTGCGCAGGAGCCTTAAGGCGTCCCGGTCGGCCTCCTGGGTGACGGTGCAGGTATTGATCAGGCACAAATCAGCCGACTCCCAATCGGAAACGGCAAGGGATCCCACCGCGAGCATGCGCTCGCGGACGACCTGGGTCTCGTATTGGTTCACCCGGCAGCCGAAGGTGTGAAACCAAAAACGCATAAGCCTACAGCCTACCTAGAAGATCATCGAAGCCGAAGGCTTGATAGCCGCCTTCCGAGAGCTTCTTCTTGGCTCCCGCAACGAGCGCCGGAGCAAATGCCATTTTCTCCATCTTGTAGCCGGAGAACCGGGCCCCTTCTTTGGTCCGCAGAAACGCCGCCGCGTGGCCGTCGAACTCCGCGCGGCCGCGCAGAAGCTGGTCGCCGGATCTTTTGCACGTGGCGACGCGCAGGGTCTTCGCCTCATCATTGACGAGGAGCAAGTCAATCTCCACGCTCCGGCTGAGGTCCTCCGACCGGTTCCAATAACCCTCGATCCGGGATGTTATCTGGAACCTTTCATCGCCCTTCCTGGACAACTCCTCCAAGACCAGCCGGACCATCTTCTCAAAAGCATGCCCCTCAGTAGTTTCCAGGCGCTGCGAACAGGTTTTCACGCAGACATCCATGGGCCTTACGCGGGCTGCCTTGATCTGCCGCTCTATAGCGCCCAACCAGGAGAGAAGGAAGTTGTCTACCACGTAATAGCGGGCCTTACGGGAAACCCCCTTGGACCCAAAGACAGGCAGCCGCCGCTGGATGATCTGGAACTTGGACTCCAAGACGCTCAAATACCCGCCGATCTGCCTGAGCTCCGTTCCGCTGTCGATCTTGGAGTACTCTTCCATGATGCGGCCGTGCGAACAGCCGTCGTTGGCTGCGAGTATCTTGAGGAGGGATTCGTACCGGCCGCGAAATTCGTTCAAGAACCAGTTATCCGCCTCGGTTCTCAGCGGGGAGGAGCCCTTAAAGAACAGCTCCCGAAGTATCGTTTCCCGATAATGCGGATCGGAACGCAGAACGTCCTGTTCGAAGCAATCTCGATAGAACTTGGGGATGCCTTCAAAAAGGCCCCACAAGAAAAGGTGTTGGTAGGGGTCCGTGATGCCGTGAGCCAGCCACATCTCCTTAAGAGCGGCGAAGTCCAGGTGGCGTATCTCCAAGCGGTCAGTCACCCGGTTAAAGAGAGGAGAGCGCCTGTCTTCGAGTACGGCCATCATTTCGTTATGGATCGACCCGAGGACGAACAGGCCTCCCGTTGCATCACGACGGCTGCGAAGGCGGTCCACTTCCGCTTGCAGATAAGAGCAAAAGGGGTAGAGGGCCTTGCGATGGAAGTACTGAAACTCGTCCAAGACGACGAAATATTCCTTTTCGGCAAGCCGGCCGATCAGTTTGGCGAATTGCTGCAGATCGCGAGGAAGCGGAAAATCGGCGCGTGGGACCTCCAAGTCCTCCAAGGCGTCATTGACGGACTTCAGGACTCCCGAAGGGTCGCTGTCCGGGATCTGAACGTAGAATATCTTCTTGTCTTTCGTCCGATCCAGCAGACGGTTGACGAGGGCAGTTTTTCCGATGCGGCGCCTTCCGGATATCTCGCAAAAAAACCAGCGTCCGCGGTCCGCGATTTTACGCAGTTCGGCCTCTTCGGCACGCCTGCCATAGAAATCCCAAGTGGCCTTCATCGCAGTATAGACATTATAGCATAAAAGTTTTTATGTTATGTAAATTATCTAAAATACCCTTGTATCTATATGAAATATTGCAACCTAAACCAACGGGGGACTACGTGAGCATGATACTGTTGCCGCGCTTGGTCTTAACGCGCTGAAGCTTGATCCTTAGCAGGAACTGCCGGCCTTGCGCCAGCGAAGTGCATCCTAGACCCGAAGGTGTGAAACCAGATTTTCAACGCTGTCCTCGCTTGGCCCTCGGCTTTGCTGGTTTCTCGAACAATTCCACATCAATCTTGTCCTTCGAGCGATCCGTCGCGCGCTTGTTTTTTAGAAATGTATCCCTGTCCAGATAGAAAACGACATGCTTTCCGAAAGGTCCTTCCTGACGCTTATCCCAGATCTCTTTGGAAGTCACGCCGCTAAGGCTCGTGAGCAGGTCGATGCGGACCGGAGGATAGCCCATCTGAATCACTTTCCCGGACAGGATATCTTCCTTCGTAATGCCCAACGACTCGAATCCGAAGTCCTTGAGCGCTCGAAGAACCGCTTCCGCGTTGCCCTCCGTCGGCCTTATCCAGAAATCAATGTCGCCGGTCGCCCTGGGAAATCCAAGGAACGCCAGAGCAAAGGCGCCCACGATCACGAACTCAACGTCGTTGCGCTTGAGCGCGGCGACAAAATCCGAGAAATCCTCGTTCACGTCGCTCATGGGCGGTCTCTCAACCGGATCGACCGCTCAAAATGCGGCAGCGCTTTCTTCCCCGTGGCCAAATAGGTCTGTCTTCGTAGAAACTCCATGGCGTCAATCCTGGCCTCGGCCGGCTGTTCAAGCCAGAATCGCAAGACATCGCCATCATCCTCTTTATCGACGATTCGGACCGGCATCCGGGCTCGGCGGGCCTTCGCCGACGGCTGATCACAAACGACGGAGGCGCCGGTCTGCGCCCAAGCGTCCTCCCAAACCTCGGACGACGGCCGGGCCGTTAGACGTTCCTCTTCGGAACGAATAAGCGCTCGAATCATCCGGCGATCGGGCTGTTGTTTTTCCAAAGCCATGCTTCCCGCGACACGCGCGACCTTTCGGCGTGCGACCTCTCTGATTCGCTCAAGCAGCGCCTGCCGAGGAGCCTTTCGAAACTTGGGGACAACGACCGCTTCGCAGTTCAGAGCTCGGAGGATTCGCCTGAGAGTGCTTAATTGGATATCAATCTTCCCAGTCTCTATCTTCGCCAAGTGTGACTGCGGCATCTCCGCGCGCCTGGCGAGCTGCGCTTGGGTCATGTGAAGAGAGTTCCGGATGTTCCGTATCACGACATGAGGAGCAAGCTCCTCTGTCGCCTCAGGAACCCTCTTCCCATAAGAAACCAGGCGCTCGACCATCCAGCGCGTGCTAATTGGAAGCCTATCTCTTCTCATGGATCAAATGAGTCTCGCCACCCATATTTTAACATGTTTAAGCATATCAGTCAATACAACTTTAATATGTTTTAACATATTATATTCCAGGAATCCCTTTAGAGCCTATCCCAATACCATCCTCCGTCGCGAAATCGCGGATAGCGTGCCGAGCCGAGGCGCGCGAGACGAGCATACTGAACGGCAGGAAGTATGTGAGTCGAGCGCAACGAAGGCGCAGGCCGCTAGCCACGATTGCAGCAGGAGCAGGGTATTGGGATAGGCTCTTAGCTAAGGGGAGCACGCCGCCGACCGCGGCAGCCCGGCCTGGCCCCACTGCGCCGCCCGAATCATCACGCTTATCTCAGCCTTCCTTAGGAGCGCCGCCCAGGCTCCGGGATGGGAAGTCCGCTCGCCTCCGCCATGCCGCGCCTCATCTCCCCGTGCCACTTCCAGAGAAGGAAAATGGGCGGGTAGACCAAAAGCTCCAGGAGGAAGCTCGTGAAGAGGCCTCCGATCATGGGGGCGGCGATGCGCTTCATGAGGTCCGCCCCGGTCCCCAGGGACCACATGATCGGGACCAGCCCCATGAAGGCGCAGGCCACCGTCATCATCTTGGGCCTGACCCTCTTGACCGCGCCGTGCACGATGGCCTCCTCGAGGTCGGCCCGCTCGCGCATGCGCCCCTGGCGGACCATGTCTGAGTAGGCCAGATCCAGGTAGAGGAGCATGAAGACCCCGGTCTCCGCGTCCAGGCCCATCAGGGCGATCATCCCCACCCACACGGCGATGGACACGTTGTAGCCCAGGGCGTAGAGAAGCCAGACGGCGCCGATGGCGGAGAAGGGCACCGCGGTCATGACGATGGCGGTCTTGGCCCAGGACTTGGTGTTCATGTAGAGGAGAAGAATGATGATGAAGAGGGTCAGGGGAAGCACGATCTTGAGCCTTTCCCTGACGCGGGCCATGTTCTCGTACTGCCCGCTCCACTGGATCGAGTACCCCGAGGGAAGTCGAAGGCCCTGGGCCACCCTCCTTTTGGCCTCCTCCACGTATCCCCCTATGTCCCTGCCGGCCACGTCCACGTAGACATAGCCCGCCAGGAGCCCGTTCTCGTTGCGGATCATGGCCGGCCCCTGCCTGAGCTGGATGTCCGCCAATTGGGCCAGGGGGACCTGGGCTCCTCCCATCGTGGGGACCAGGACGCGCCTGAGCTTGGGCAGGGTGTCGCGGAGTTCCCGGGCATAGCGGACATTGACCGTGTAGCGCTCCCGGCCCTCCACCGTGGTGGTGACGGGCTCCCCCCCGATGGCCGACATGACGACCATCTCGGCCTCCTTGATGCTCAGGCCGTAGCGCGCGAGCTGCTCCCTCTTCAAGTCGAAATCCAGGAAGTAGCCCCCGGCGGCGCGCTCCGCGTAGACGCTGCGGGTGCCGGGGACGTCCCGCAGGAGGGCCTCGATCCGGGCTCCGAGGCTCTCGATCTCCCCCAGGTTCGAGCCGAAGACCTTGATCCCGATCGGGGTGCGCACCCCGGTGGTCAGCATGTCGATCCTGGCCTTGATGGGCATGGTCCAGGCGTTGGTGACCCCGGGAAACCGCATCTTGGAGTCCATCTCCGAGACCAGCTCCTCCCAGGTGATCCGGTCGTCCCAGACGTGCCTCAAGGGCTTCTGGAAAACCTCGGGCAGCCGGGAGTGCCACCTCTGCTTCCTGCGCCACTCCTCGCGAGGCTTGAGCACCACGGTCGTCTCCATCATGGAGAAGGGGGCGGGGTCGGTGGAGGTTTCGGCCCGGCCCGCCTTGCCGAAGACCCTCTCCACCTCGGGGAAGCTCCTGAGTATCCTGTCCTGGGTCTGCATCAGGCTCTGGGCCTCGGTGACCGAGAGGCCGGGGAGGGTGGTGGGCATGTAGAGGATGGTCCCCTCGTTCAAGGGGGGCATGAACTCCGAGCCCAGGCGCAGGTAGACCGGGACGGTCGTGAGGACCAGGAGGGCCGCGGCCCCTATGGTCTTGGCTGGATGGCGCAGCACGAGGCGGCAGACGGGCTCGTAGATCCCAAAAAGGATCCGGCTGACCGGATGGCGCTCCTCGGGATAGTACCTGCCGACCACGACTTGGTTGATGAGCCAGCAAAGCCATGCGGGCCTGAAATTCAGGTCATCCATGCGGGAAAACATCATCCGCACGGCCGGGTCGAAGGTGACGGCCAGGACCGCGGCGATGGCCATGGCCAGGTTCTTGGTGTAGGCCAGGGGCTTGAAGAGCCTCCCCTCCTGGTCCACCAAGGTGAAGATCGGCATGAAGGCGACCGCGATGACGAGCAGGGAGAAGAAGACCGCTGGGCCCACCTCCTGGAGGGCCTTGAGCCTCACCTCGTGGAAGTCCCCCTTCCTGCCTCCCTCGATCCAGAGCTGGAGCTTCTTGTAGGCGTTCTCGACCTCCACGATCGCCCCGTCCACCAGGACCCCGATGGAGATGGCGATCCCGGAGAGGGACATGATGTTGGAGGTCACGCCCAGGAAGTACATCGGGATGAAGGTGAGGAAGACCGAGACCGGGATGGTCACGATGGGGATCAGGGCCGTGGGGATGTGCCACAAGAAGACCAGGATCACCAGGCTCACGATGACGAGCTCGAGGACCAGCTCCTCCTTGAGGGTCGCGATGGATCTGCGGATGAGCTCCGAGCGGTCGTAGGTGGCGAGGATCTCCACCCCCTCCGGGACGGCGGAGGCGATCTCGCCCAGCTTGGCCTTGATCCTGTCGATGACGTTCAAGGCGTTCTCACCGTAGCGCATGACCGCGATGGCGCCCACAGCGTCTCCCTCACCGTCGAGATCCGCGATCCCCCTGCGGATCTCCGGGCCCAGGGCCACGCGCCCCAGGCTCTTGACCAGGATGGGCGTCCCCTTCGCGTCGCGGCCCACCACGATGCTCTCGATGTCAGGCACGGACCTGGCATAGCCCCGGCCCCGGACCATGTACTCCTTGCCGGCGAACTCCACCAGGCGGCCGCCCACGTCGTTGTTTCCGTCCCGGATGGCCTCGATGACCCTCGTCAGTGGGATGTTGTAGGCCACCAGG
>CAYLZQ010000055.1:0-8926 GCA_964388045.1 uncultured Elusimicrobia bacterium
CGCGATCCGGAAGGCGCGCAGGAGGCGCAGGGGGTCCTCGCGGAGGGGCTCCTGCGACTCGCAGCGCAGGAGCCGCCGGGCGAGGTCCCTCAAGCCCCCCCGGGGGTCGAGGAGGCGGCCCAGGGGAAGGGCCGGGGGGAGGTCGGGCGAGAGGGGCAGGGCGAGGGCGTTGATCGAGAAGTCGCGCCGGGCGAGGTCCTCCAGGATACCTCCCTGCCTCTCGGCCACGTCGATTTGGCGCGCGGCGCCCTCGAGGAGCACCCGGTAGACTGCGTTCTCCTCGTCCAGGGAGACCCATTTGGCGCCCAGGGCCCGGGCTAGGCGCCGCGAGAAGGCCCTGGCATCCGGCGCCGCCAGGTCCAGGTCGCGCATGGGGCGGCCCAGGAGGGCGTCGCGCAGGCTGCCGCCGACTAGATGGGCCTCGGGGCAGAGTCCGGCGGCCAGTCGAAGCAGCCGCAGGGCCTCGCGGGGCAGGCGCAGGGCCCGCGCTTGCATTCAGGCGGCCCCTGAGGCCTTCTTCTCCAGTTCCCTCTGGCGCAGGGCGCGCTTCAAGACCTTCTGGAGGGCGTTCTTGGGCAGCGCGGGGAGGATCTCAACGTCGCGGGGGCGCTTGTAGGGATCCAGGCGGGCGCGGCAGTACTGCATCAGGGCGGCCTTGTCGGCCTGGGCTCCCGGCTTGAGGACCACGAAGGCCTTGATCGTCTCGTCTGCGTGCTCGTCCGGGACTCCGATGATCGCGGCCTCCTCCACTCCTGGGTGCTCCAGGAGGATCGCCTCGACCTGGGCCGAGAAGACCTTGAGGCCCTTGATGATGATCATGTCCTTCTTGCGGTCGCGGACCTCGAGGAAGCCCTCCTCGTCGAGGATCCCTATGTCCCCGCTCTTGAGCCAGCCGTCCGCTGTGAAGGCCTCGCGAGTGGCCTCCGGGAGATTGTAGTAGCCCTTCATCACGTTCTCCCCCCTGATGCAGATCTCCCCCTCCTGGCCCGGGGGCAGGGCCCTCTCCTGGTCGTCCACGATCTTGACCTCGACCCCGGCGATCGCCGTGCCCACGCTTCCCTTCTTGCGCCGGCCAGGCGAGTTCAAGGTCGCCACCGGGCTGGTCTCGGTGAGGCCGTAGCCCTCCAGGATCGGGATCCCGAAGGCGGACTCGAAGGCCTCCTGGACCGCGGGGGAGAGGGGGGCCGCTCCCGAGATGGCCAGGCGCACCCTCCTGAAGAACCACCAGCGCAGGACCAGCCCCTTCAACCCCACCGCCTCCTTGGCCAGGACCGAGTAGACCTGGGGGACAGCGGCGAAGAGGGTCACCCCGTGGCGGCCCATGAGCCTCAGCCAGGGCCTGGCCGGAGCGATCGAGGGGGAGACAACGAGCTTCGTCTTCATCCGCAGAGAGACCAGGACGTTGCCTGTCCAGGCGAAGCTGTGGAACATGGGCAGGATGCAGAGGGCGACGTCGCTGCCTTTAAGCCCCATGCGCTCGATCGAGCTCTCCGCGTTGGTGAGGAGATTGCGGTGGGTGAGCATCACCCCCTTGGGGTTGCCCGTGGTCCCGGAGGTGTAGAGGATGCAGGCCGTGTCGTTTCCCTCGACCGTCACGGAGGGGGCAGCCGAGGGCTCTTCCAGGAGGGACGAGAAGGGCTCTTCCCTCTCCTGGCATTCCCCGGGAGAGGCGTCGCTGACCCAGAGGCGGGCCAGCGAAGGGGTTTGGGCGGCCGCGGCGCGCAGGCCCCTCAGGAACTCCTTCTGGGTCACCACCCCGACCGCCTTGCAGTCGTTGAGCATGTAGGCCAGCTCGTCCGGCTTCTGGACCAGGAAGTTGATCGGGACCGCGACCGCCCCCAGGCGGGAGAGGGCGAAGTAGGCTGTCACGAAGCAGGGGCTGTTGCGAAGGACGATGGCCACGCAGTCCCCGCGCCCCACCCCCCGCGCGCAGAGGCCCGCCGCGGTCCTCGCCACCCGGGCCGCGAGCTCCGCGTAGGGGAGCTCTCCCTCGGCGGTCGCCAGGGCCGCTTTTTTCCCCGCCTCGCTGGCCGCGCTCTCCATGAGGTCGTTCAAGGTTCTCATGGAAGGGGTCATGTGCATATTACCTCTGCCTCGGGTCCAGGATGTCGCGCACCGCGTCCCCGAGCAGGTTCCAGCCCAGGACGAAGAGGAAGATCGTGGCTCCGGGTATAAAGACGGTGTGCCAGTAGGCGAAGGGGTTGCCCGAGGTCCCCAGGATCCAGTTGCGGGACAGGGAGATGAGCTGTCCCCAGTCCGCGTAGCCCACAGGAGCCCCCAGGCCTAGGAAGCTCAAGGCCGCGGCAGTGATCACGATCCGGCCCATGCTCAGTGAGGCCACGACCAGCAGGGGGTAGATGGAGTTAGGGATGATGTGGCGGAAGAGAAGCCGAAGGTCCGAGCCCCCCAGGGCCCGGGCGGCCAGGACGAAGTCCCTCTCCTTGACCGAGAGGACCTCCCCCCGCAGCAGCCGGGCGTAGGAGGGCCAGGAGACCGCGGTCACCGCGAGCATCACGTTGTCGAGTCCCGGCCCCCTCACTGAGACGATGACGACCGCCAGGACCAGGTCCGGGAAGGCCAGGATGATGTCCGTGAAGCGCATCAGGACCTCGTCCACCCAGCCGCCGTAGAATCCGGCTATTCCCCCCAGGAGGATCCCGATCGCGAGGGAGACGAGGACCACGCTCAGGGCCACCCGGAAGGCCGTGCGCGCGCCCCAGACCATGCCGTAGTAGAGGTCGTACTGCTGCTCGGTGGTCCCGAACCAGTGCCTGGGGCCGGGCAGGACAGGGTCGGGGCTGTAGCCGTCCTGCGGGATGAGGTAGGGGTCGCGGGAGTTGGGAGGGGCCGGGGCGATCACCGGGGCGGCCAGGGAGACGGCGAAAAAGAAGCTGATGAGCCCGAAGCCCAGCAGGGACATGGGTCTTTTGCGCAGGGGCTTAAGTACGCGCGACCAAGCCGAAGGCCTGGTCGCGCGGTCGTTTTCTTCCGTTGTCGTTGGCGCCGTTTCCGTTCTCATCCTATCCTGATCCTCGGATCCACGACAGCGTAGAGTATGTCCGAGAGGAGGTTGGCCAGGACGAAGAGGGTGGCGGCCAGAAGGGTCGAGCCCAGGACCCCCGGGATGTCGAGCTGCTGGGCCGCCACCACCCCCCAGCGCCCGATCCCGGGATAGTCGAAGACGGTCTCCGTGATCACGACCCCACCCAGCAGCCCTATGAAGAGCAGGGAGGAGAGTGTGACCACGGGGATGAGGGCGTTTCTCAGGGCGTGCTTCTTGACCACCAGGGACCCGGGCAGGCCCTTGGCCCTGGCCGTGCGGACGTAGTCCTTGCCCAGCTCCTCCAGCATCGAGGAGCGAGTGATGCGCAAAAGGAGGGCCAGGTTGATGTAGATCAGGGTCGCCCCGGGCAGGATCATGTGCTTGAAGACGTCCCAGGCGGCAGCGGGCTTGCCGTTCAAGAGGCAGTCCAGGGTGAGCAGGCCGGTGGCGTGGCGGAAGCCCTCCGAGTGGACCAGGAGGTCCACGTCGAGGGAGTAGCGCCCCGGGGGCAGGAGCTGGAGCTTGCCGTAGAAGACCATGAGGAGGAGCAGCCCCAGCACGAAGCTCGGCAGGGAGTAGCCGGTGATCGCGACGAAGCGGGTCAGGTGGTCGAGCCAGCGGTCCTTGTAGACTGCCGAGAGGGTGCCCAGGTAGACCCCGAGGACCAGGATCGGAAGGAAGGCCACCAGGGTGAGCTCCAGGGTGGCCGGGAAGAAGGCTCGGATGGCCCGCTCGACCGGCATCTTGGCGGTCTCTGAATATCCCAGGTCCCCCTTGAGGACCTCTTTGAGCCATATCCCGTACTGGACCGGCAGGGGCTTTCTCAGGCCGTACTTCTCGATGACCGCCTCCATGGCCGAGAGTTGACGGGGGTCCTTGATGTAGAGGGAGGCCCTCATCTCAGGGGAGAGGAACTGGAGCGCGGCGAAAAGGAGGGCCGTCACCCCGAACATGACCAGGGGCAAAAGGAGAAGCCTTCGCAGGACGAATTTGAGCACTAGCCCTTCCCCTTGCCCGTCCCACCGGCGCCCCCCTTGGGCTTTGGGGCCTTGTAGATCGGGTAGTAGTAGCTCCCGGAGGGCGAGTCCGGGAAGATGGGATTGTGGGACCAGCCCTGGACCCAGTCGCGCTGGGCGCGGTAGGCGACCGAGTCGAGGACCACGAGGTGGGGCGCGTCCTCGTGCTCGATCTCCTGGAGCCTGGCGTAGAGCCCCTTGCGCTTTGAGAGGTCCGTCTCCCGGATGGCGGCCTCGATCAATCTGTCCGCCTCCGGGTTCTTGTACTTCTGGGTCGCCGGGTAGTCCCCCTGGGAGTGCATCAAGGGGAAGGCGAAGTTATGCGGATCCGGGTAGTCCGCCTGCCAGCCCATGACGAAGATCGGGAGCTTGGAGGCCCGGTAGGAGTCCAGGAATTTCGGCCACTCGACCGGGCGCACGTCGATGCGGAACCTTGGGTTCAAGGCCTCCACGTTCCTCTTGAGGATCTGGCAGAGCGTCTCGCGCGGGATGTTGCCTGAGTTGAAGGTCAGGGTGAACTGGAATCCTGTCTCCCAGACCTTTCCCCCCATGGCCTTCTGGAAATGCTCCCTGGCCTTCTCGAGGTCCAGGCGGTAGGTCTTCTGCTTGGGATTGTGGCCCGGGAGGCTCTTGGGGATGCAGCCGGTGGCCTGGGTGCCCTTGCCGCGGTTGACGTCGCGGATGTAGCCCTGGTAGTCGAAGGCGTAGGCAAAACCTTTTCGGACGTTTACGTCCGAAAAGAAGTCATTGGGAATTCCTTTTCCATCCAATTTCCCGGACCCGACGTAGGGGTTGGCCACCGTGTTGACCTGGAACGTGAAGTAGACCACGGGGTTCATCTGGACGGTCCCCAGGTCGTCTATGATCTCGACCCCGGGGATGTCCCGGACCTGGCTGAGCACCGAGCGGTCGGCTGTGATGGCGTCCGCGTCCCCGGCCTGGAGCATGAGCTTCCTGGTCCCGAACTCGTTGATCCCCTTGATGATCACTCGCTTGAGCTTCGCGGGCGTTCGCCAGTAGGAGTCGTTCCTGACCAGGACGAATTCCTTGGTCTTGCGTTCCCAGCGCTCGAGCTTGAAGGGTCCTGTCCCGTTGGTCCGCTCGAAGAAGGGGGAGCTCTCCTTCTTGGGATTGTTGTACTTGAGCCAGGCGGCCTGCGTCCCGTCCCAGTCCCCGTTTTTCACCGCCCACTCCCTGGAGACAGCCGGGGCCCAGGAGGCGAGGATGGTCAGGATGGGGGCGTAGGGGGCCGGGAGGGTGAGCACGAGGTTGTTCCCCTTCACCCGCACGGCGCGCTCGGCGTCCTGGAAGGCCTTGGGGTTGGCCGTCCCCTTCTCGTCCCGGGTGGAGGGGTATCCGAGCAGGGGCTGGAGAAGAAGCGAGGAGGGCCCTGCGTCCCGGTCGTAGAGCATGAAGCGCAGGATCGAGTAGCGCACGTCCTCCGGGGTGAGCGGGGTTCCGTCGTGGAACTTGACCCCCTTGCGGATCGGGATGGTATAGGTCTTTCCGTCCGGGGAGATCAGGCCGTTCTGGCGGCTGGGGACCTTCTCCGCGATCCTGGGCTCGAGTTTCTCGGTGGAGGAACCCTCGTAGGCGAAGAGGGGCTCGTAGACGTTCAGGATCACGTTGTGGCTGGCGGTATCGTAGGACCAGGCCGGGTCCATGCTGTCAGCGTCCGAGAGGGTCAGGTAGGTGTAGGTGTCGGGGTTCTTGATCTGTGCCTCTGCCGCCGCCCAGACGCAGGCCGTCAAGAGGAGGGCCAGAAGATTTTTGAGCCGTCGAGGCGTTGAGAAGTTTCGAATCATGATTCCTCCTCTCCTAACTTCCTTAAAGTATATCCTTATTATATTTCTTTGTAGACGGGGTAAAGATATCCGTACATAATGATCGGGTTGTAGGTCCAGCCCTTGACCCAGGAGCGCATGACTCGGAAATGATAGGTGTCCAGGGTGTAGATCTGGGGGACCTCGGCGTAGGCGATGGCCTGGAGCTCATGATAGAGAGCCCTGCGTTTCTCCCGGTCCTGCTCCTGGCGGGCCTCCTCGATGGCCTTGTCCGCGCGGGGGTTGGAGTAGCCCTGGACCTTGGCGTAGTAGCCCTGGCTGTGGAGGAAGGGGAAGACGGCGTTGTGGGGGTCCGGGAAGTCCAGGTGCCAGCGCGCGTTGGCCATGGGAAGCTTGCCGGCCGAGAAGGCGGAAAGCCAAGTGGACCACTGGATGCCGCGCACCTCCATCTTGAATCTCGGGTTCAAGGCCTCCACGTTGGTCTTCAGGATCTGGCAGGCGAGCTGCCTGTCCGAGCGGCCCTCCATGTAGGTGATCGCGAAGAAGAAGCCTTCCTCCCAGACCCTCCCCCCGAAGGCCTTCTTGAAAAACGCCTCGGCCTTTCGGGGGTCGTGCTCGTAGACCGGCTGCCTGGGGTTGTGGCCGAAGACCCCCTTCGGGATGGGCCCCCTGGCGCGCTCTCCCTTGCCTCGGTAGCCGCCCTGGATGTAGGCCTCTGCGTCGAAGGCATGGGCCAGGGCTTTACGGACGTTTACGTCCGCAAAGAAATTATGAGGTATCCCTTTGCCGTCTAATTTTCCAGATCCGACATAGGGGTTTGCCTCCACGTTGATCCTGAAGTTCATCACGAAGGCGTTGTGGGCCTCGAGCAGGGGAAGGTCGTCCTCGACAGTCACCCCGGGGAGGTCCGAGACCTGGGGGAGGAAGGGCCTCTCGAGCATGACCGCGTCCGCGTCCCCCGCGGCCAGGAGGAGCTTCTTGGTCGCCGCCTCGCCCACGGTCCTGAAGACCACGCGCTTCAAGGCCGGGGGCTTGCGCCAGTAGCCCTCGTTGCGCGCCAGGATCACCTGCTTGTTCTCCTTGTCCCAGCGCTCAAGCCTGAAGGGGCCGGTCCCGTTGGCCTGCTCGTAGAGCGGGGTCGCCTCCTTGGCCGGGTTGTGGAACCGGGTCCAGGTCTCCTGCCTTCCGTCCCAGCCCCCATGGGCGGCAGTCCAGGACTTGGAGGCGATGGGGCAGAAGGCGGCCAGCACCGACAGGAGCGGAGCGTAGGGCTTCTTGAGGCGCAGGACCACGGCCCCCCCCTCCACGCGGACGGCTTGATCCGCTTCCTTGAAGATGCCGGCCTTGGGCTTTCCGTTGGGGCCTGAGAGGCTGGACGCTCCCAGGAGGGGCTCCAGGAGCAGGAAAGAGGGGCCGCTGGCCCTGTCCGTCAGGAGAAAGCGCATCAGGGAGTACTTGACGTCCTCGGGAGTCAGCGGGCTTGCGTCGTGGAAGCGCACCCCCTTGCGGATCGGGAAGGAGTAGCGCAGGCCGTCGGGGGAGATCAGGCCGTTGGCGCGGCCCGGCACCACGGAGGAGAGCAGGGGCTCGAACTCCTCAAGGGAGGAGCCCCTGTAGAAGATCAGGGTCTCGTAGACCTGGTACTGGACCTCCTGGCTGACCCCGTCGTACTCCCAGTGGGGATCCAGGCTGTCCACGTCCCCGGAGATCGCGTAGACGAAGGTGTCCGGATTTTTGACCTGGGCCAGCGCGGAAACCCCGGCTGCCGCGCAAGCCGTTGCCGCCAGGAGTATCGCGGCTTTAGACAAGGGCCTTCCTCCGTGAGACCGCCTGCCGGTAGAGCATGGTGACGACCCCGGCGTAGAGGGCCGAGGAGAGCAGGGCCTCAAAGAGCGGGTTTCCAGCCTCGGGATCGCGCAGGCGCAGGGCTTGGTCCATGCCCACGACGGTGAGCAGGGCGATCCCGATCCCCATCAGGGCGTCCCCGGCGATGAGGCCCGAGGCGAAGAGAGAGCCTGGGTTGTGCTCGGCCTCCTGGGCTCCCTTGCGGCGAGCCACCGCCCAGGCCAGGGCCCCTCCCAGCATGATCATGGGCCAGTTCGTGATCGGGAGATAGAGCCCGATGGAAAGGGCCAGGGCCGAGATGCCGCAGAGCTCTGCCACCAGCCCTATCCCGGCCCCTGTGAGCAGCAGGGCCCAGGGGAGCTGCCCTCCCGTCGCCCCCTCCACGAGCTTGGCCATGAGCTGGGACTGGGGGGCCTCCAGGGGATGGGGATGCTCCGGGGTGGGGGCCCCGAAGCCGTAGGCCTTGTAGAGGAGCCAGAGGATAAAGCCCGTGCGGACAGCGGAGACCAGGGTGCCCATGATCTCCGCGATCTGGACCTTCCAGGGGGTCCCCCCCACCAGGGCCGCGGTCTTCAAGTCCTGGCTGAGGTCCCCTGAGAGGGAGATCGCGATGCAGACCGCCGCTCCTCCCATGATGGCCGCGGTCTTGACCGTGGCCGGGTCGTGGCCCAGGAAGACGAAGAGAAGGGTCATGGAGAGCAGGGCCGTGATCGTCATTCCGGAAACCGGCTGGTTGGTCGTGCCGATCAGGCCCACCATCCGGGCGCTGACCGCCACGAAGAAGAAGCAGAAGAGGACCACGACCGCGGCTTCCAGGAACGAGAGCTCGAAGACCGGCAGAAGCCAGAGGAGCGCGAACATGGCCGCCACCCCCAGGCCCACCAGGGGCAGGGGCAGGTCGTGCTCGAGGCGCGCGAATCCCCCTCCCACCCGGACCGCGGCTCGGGCCGAGTAGAAGGTGAGGATGGCTCCCAGGGCGGCCCCAAGCCCCCCTCCCAGGCCCAGGTGCACCAGGGTCCCGGAGAGAAGTCTTAGCCCCGCATTCCAGTCCTCGGGGCCGAGCCGCCAGGGGATGTCCCAGGCGAAGGCCCCGACCAGGAGGCCCAGGGCCGCTCCCCCGAACACGAGCGGCCCCTCCTCCCAGTCGGCCTCCGCCGCTCGCGCGGCCCCCCGGGATGAGCCCTTGGCCAGGGCCGAGAGGCTGTGGCGCAGGGAGGAGAGGATGTCCGGGAGGGACT
>CAYLZQ010000056.1:0-8856 GCA_964388045.1 uncultured Elusimicrobia bacterium
CTCAAAGGAGGAGATCAAAGAGGCGTTCCGCAAAGGCGAGGAGATCAAGATCCTCGTGGAACCTCTTGCGCGGCGCTACGAGCCCCATGCGCTCCACAGGGCTCAGGCCGGCCAGGGATTGCTCCAGGGTCCAGCGGGCCTTGGCTCTTGGACCCGAGGTCGGCCGGGTGCGCCAGGCCAGGACAAGGCGTTGAAAGAATCTCCACAAAGGAGGCTCGGGGCTGGAAGCGCCCTGGCCCTCCGTGGCCTCGGTCTTTGGCGCAGGCACTCCTGGGAGCTTGGGGCTTAAGATGCCCCCTGAGGGCTCAAGCCGAGGCAGGGAGGCGGCTTTCCCGGGAGAGGCGCCTGGGTCAGCGGTCGGGGTTCCGAGGGCCTCCGTGAGGGGCGCGCTTCCGTCAAAGAGGGATTTCAGCTCCTCGGGGAGCTCTCCCAGGCCGGCCGCGAACTCAAGGAGGGTTCTGGCCGTCTGGAGCCCCAGGCCAGGGTCTTCTGGCGTTCGGATGACTCGGAGCTGGGGCAGCACCCTGGGGAGGAATTCTCCGGGATTGGCGACTGTCTGCGAGAGCGCCTCCCCGGCGGCCTCCTCCGCCGGTCCGGGCGTTGGGCCCAGGCGCCGCTTCAGGAAGGAGCTCAGGGCTGGTTCCGAGGGACTGGAGAGCCACTCCGGGTCTGAGCCGAGTCCCTGGAGCAGGGAGCTGAGGTTGAAGACGAATTGGGCCTGCTCGGCCGAAGAGAAGGCCGGGAGGTTGAGGCCGCCCCTGCGAGAGGAGATGGATTTTTCTAGCGATGCCGCCCAGGCCGTCCCCGAAGGAAGGGAGGCCAGCAGGAGGCTCAAGAGAGGCAACAGGAACTTCGTCATAAGGCGTTCCTCTCAAGGATGGCCTGTATCGTCTCTGGTTTCGGGGGTCTTTTGGGAAGCCGCCGCCTCGCCGAGGACCTACCCGGAAATGGGTCCAAAGGCCGTTGCCTGTACGCGAAACGCCCCAGGCGAGGCGTTCGTGGCACCCCGGCGCCGGCGTGATTGGGATTTCTCCCCGGGAGGAAAAGAATGTAAACTATGCCGTTATGGCCTTGATCCTGGCCATCGAGGACGAGGAGAACATAGCCCGCCTGCTGCGCCTGCGCCTGGAGCGCAAGGGCCATCAGGTCGTGGTCAAGGAGAACGGCCCCGAGGCCCTGGCCTTCCTCCAGGGCCCTCCGCCCCAGGCCCCGGACCTGATCATCTGCGACGTGATGATGCCGGGCATGGACGGCTACGAGGTCTGCCGCAGGGTCCGCGCCCTGGGCTTGAAGACCCCCTTTCTCTTCCTGACCGCCAAGGGCCAGAGCGAGGACAAGGTGAGGGGCATGCAGAGCGGGGCCGACGACTACCTGACCAAGCCCTTTGACCCTCACGAGCTGGAGGCCAAGGTCGAGGCCCACCTCCGAAGGCGCTAACGCCTGTGATGGGACTTGCGGGCCTGCCGCTCATCCTCAAGTGGGCTGTCCTGGGAGTCTGGGCCCTCTCCCTCCTGGTCGGCGGCCTCCTGGGGCTTCTCGCCCTCACCCGCCTCTGGAGGGCCGTATCCCATGCCTACCTCCTCAGGAGGAGGGCCTTCTTTTTCCCGGCCATCGAGGCCCTGGTCATGGAGGAGGATGGGGGCCTGGCTGAGAGGCTCAGGCCCGGGCGCTGGGGCGACGCCGCGATCGTGGAGGAGATGCTGGTCGAGCTCTTCGCAATGGTGGAGGGGCCCTTGAGGGAGAGGGTCTCGAGGCTGGGCGAGGAGATAGGCTTGGTCCACCGGCACCTGAAGCGCCTCGTGAGCCCCAGGAGCCACGCCAGGGCAGAGGCCATGGAGAGGCTGGGGCTCCTGCGCTCGCGCCGGGCCGTGCCGTCCCTGCTGGCGGCCCTGGAAAGCGAGGCCCCCGGCCTCCGGGTCGTGGCAGCCAGGGCCCTGGGCCGGATCCAGGATCCGACGGCCTTGCCCGGGCTCCTCAAGGCCTTAAGCGGTCTTCCAGGCTCCCTGGGAAACCCAGTGGCCCAGGCCTTGGGCAGCTTCGGGGAGAAGGCCGTGCCGTCCCTGCTGGCCGAGATGGAGAGCCGGGAGACCCTGCGCGCCCGCGTGGCCATGATCCTGGGCGAGGTGCGCAGCCTCTCGGCGCTCCCGGCCCTGGCGGCCCTGCTCGCCCAGGACCGGGATCCCCAGGTGCGCGCCGCCTGCGCCGCGGCCCTTAGGCAGATCGCCCACCCTGACGCGGTCCCGCCCCTCCTTGAAGGCCTAAGAGATCCCTTCCGCGAGGTCAGGGCCCAAAGCGCCTGGGCCTTGGGGCGCATGGACGATCCCTCGGCCTGCCCGCGGCTCGAGGAGGCCCTGCTCAAGGACTCCTACTGGTGGGTGAGGGTCCGGGCGGCCGAGGCCCTTGCCAGGCTCGCTGAGGGCAGGGCCCTGCTCGAGCGCCACAAGGAGGCTCCGGACCCGATCCTCAGGTCCCTGGCAAGGGAGATGCTCTTTCTGGCCGGGAGGGGGCCTTGATCCCCTTGGGGTCTTTCCTGCACTGGATCAATTCCCTCCTCCTCTGGTACTTCCTGGCGGTCAACGCCTGCTATCTCCTCCTGATCCTTCTCTCCGCCATCGAGTTGCGCGCCTACTTGAAGCGCCTCAGGTACGGGAGCTACGACCTCCTCTTCCGGGACCCCAGGACCCCGTCTCTCTCGGTCCTGATGCCGGCCCACAACGAGGCTCGGACGATCGCCACCTCGGTGCGGGGGGTCCTCAACCTCAACTACCCGAACTTCGAGGTGATCGTGGTCAACGACGGCTCCTCGGATGAGACCCTTGAGGTCCTCAAAAGCGAGTTCCGCCTGGTCGAGGCCCCCCGCTCCATGGAGGCAGGGATTCCGGCCAGCAGGATCCGGGCCAGCTACCGCTCCCTGACCGTCCCCAATCTCCTGGTCATCGACAAGGAGAACGGAGGCAAGGCCGACGCCTTGAACGCGGGCATCAACGCCTCCCGAACCCCCTACTTCTGCGCCGTGGACGCGGACGTGATCCTGGAGGAGGACGCCCTCCTGCGGGTGATGCGCCCGGTCCTGGAGGACCCGGAGAGTGTCGTGGCCGTGGGGGGGATCGTGCGCGTGGCCAACGGCTGCGAGGTGGCCCACGCGCGGGTCCTCACCCCGCGGCTGCCGGCTCGGCTTCTGCCACTCTTTCAGGTCGTCGAGTACCTGAGGGCCTTCCTGGGGGGGAGGACCGGATTTTCCAGGATCAACGGCCTCCTCATCATCTCCGGGGCCTTCGGGGTATTCTCCAAGAAGTGGGCTGCCGCGGTTGGGGGTTACCGGACGGACACCGTCGGGGAGGACATGGAGCTGGTCTGCGCCATGCACGAGCTCCTGCGCGAGATGCGTGTGGATTACCGGATTGTCTTCATCGCGGATCCTGTCTGCTGGACAGAGGTCCCCGCAAGCCTCAGGGTCCTTTCCTCCCAGAGGCGCCGCTGGCAGAGGGGGCTCCTGGAGACCCTCTGGAGGCACAGGGGCATGCTCCTCAAGCCCCGCTACGGGATCCTGGCCTTCTTCTCCTACCCTTTCTTTCTTCTCTTCGAGGGCCTGGGGCCGCTCATCGAGGGCCTGGGCTACGCCTCGGTCGTCCTCTCTTGGGCCCTGGGCCGGCTGGACGCAGCCTACGGCATGGCCTTCCTGACTCTGGCCCTGCTTATGGGCATGCTCCTCAACCTCTGCTCTCTTCTCCTCGAGGAGTATGCCTTCCGCAGGTATCCCCGCTGGCTCGACATCGCGCGCCTGGTGGCCTGCGGGGTGATTGAAAATGTAGGCTATCACCAGCTCACCCTCTGGCTTCGCTGCCTTGGGGTCTGGGATTTCCTATGCAAGAGGAAGGGCTGGGGCTTTATGGTCCGCAAGGGTTTTGGAAGGCTATGAGGGGGGTCTTGCTCCTGCTAGCTTGCCTTTCGCCCCAGGCCTGGGGGAGCGAGGGGCCGCGCTTTACGGCCCGGCTCCAGGCCGGCCGGGACTCCTACAGCTTCGCCCCTCCAGGATCCGGGGCGAGCCTCTCCCTCGAGGATAGGGATTTCCGAGGCTGGCGAGCCCAGGGCTCCGCGACTTATGCCCACCGCTTCGGCTTGGACGACCTCGACCTGGGCCTTGCCGCCACGCGCCCCCTTCCCTGGCGCAAGGCCTATGCCGGGCTTTCCCTTGGAGGAGCCACCCGGCACTCCATCCTTCCGGCCTTCCGCGCGGGCTTGAGCGGGGGGCTCTCCCTAGGCCTGGGCTTGGCGGCCGAGGGAGAGCTTTCCTACCGGCACTACGACCACGCCAACCTCTATGTCGCGGCTCCCAGGCTCCTCTATTACTGGAGGGACTGGGTCCTGGTGGGAGGCTACACCCTCTCCCAGACCTACTACACGGCCGGGGCTGACAGCGGCGGGCTCTCCTCCTTCATGGCCAAGCTCGCCTGGACCGGCCCCAGGATCAGGCCCTGGATCTCCTATGCCCGCAGCAAGGAGCCCTTCGAGGCCGGCAGGGGCGCGGTCCAGAGCTTCAGGGCGGATCTTTACGCGGCGGGAGCGGCCCTTGACCTGGGCCGCGGCTGGGAGCTCGAGCCCACTTTCTCCTATGAGAAGAGGCTCCCCTCGGGCCAGCACGTCAACGCCGCGGGCCTCGGGCTTGCCTATTCCTGGGGGAAGGCGAAGGCCCCTTGAGCCGGCTCCCGGGGCCTGCGGCGCCCGGCCCCTCAACTCATGCACGCCTCCCCGTAGGGGAGGCGTGTGGTCATCAGCGCAGCCTGAGCTGCGCCCGCTCGCCGAGGGAATCAAGCTCCGGCAGGAGGGCGGGAGTCTGCTCGATGTTCTGGTGCCTGGCCTTGATCTCGACCTCGGGCTTGAGGTAGCGGTAGAGCTCGCCCACCTCGATTGAGCCGTCCCTGTCGAGGTCGGCGGCCCCTTTGAGCCCCTTGAGGAGGAAGTAGGTCAAGAGCCCGTGCCGGGCCTCCTCGTAGAAGGTGCTGATCTGCTCTCCGCTCGTCGCGGCGAAGACGACGGCGTTGTCCTTGGTCGGGCCGAGGCTGGACTTGAGGGTGACGAGGGGCCTGGCGCCCTTGGCGATGACCGAGCGGCCCCCGGCCCCGGAGAAGCAGGAGTCGAGCACGAGGATGACCTCCTTGGCCTGGAGGGCGGCGAGATCCGCGTAGAGGCTTTTTAAGGGGTAGGCGGTCGTTTCCAGGTAGTTGGGGTCGCCGTCGAAGGGGACCAGGTAGGCGTCTCCCGTCTTTGGGTTGGGGGCCCCGTGGCCCGCATAGTAGACGAAGACGCGGCTCCGCGAGGTCGCGCGGTTCTTCAGCCAGAGCCCGAAGTATTTTTCGATGTCGCTTCGTGTCGCGCGCTCGTTGAGGATGGTCGCGACGTTCTCCTCGGGATAGCCCAAAAGCTCGACTAGGTAGCGCCCCATCAGGGAGGCGTCCGAGGCCGCGAAATCCACGCCCTTGATGTCGCGGTATTTCTCGATGCCCACGACCAGCGCGTAATTGTCCTCCTGCGCCGCCGCCCGGGGGCCCGGGAGATCCTCGATCTCGCGCTCGAGGGCCGTCTTCGGAGAAGGGGCCGGGGCAGGAGCGCCCGGCGGGGGCGCCTGCGTCCCTTGAGGGGCGTGGGCCAGGTAGACCTTCTTGAAGGGGAGAAGGCTGTCGTCCTGCTCGAGGGCGGAGGCCATCGTGTTGAAGGCCGCGGCGAGCACGCTCTGGTGATCGCTTCCCACGGCCGAGCCGGAGTAGGTCTTGGACCAGAGCCTGGCCCCCGTCTTGTTGTTGACAAGGGCGAGGGCCATGTGCACCTGCGCGTCCACCCGGGTGGAGACCAGCGGCGTGCTGGTCACGCTCACTCCCCGGACCGTGCCCCTGAGGGTCAGGACCGAAGGCCCGGGGCGCACGCCCTTGCGCTCCAGAGCCCTCTTCGCGATCGTCTCGAAGACCTCGATGATGTCGTGGTCCGTGATGACCTCGGTCGGAGGACCGACCCTCTGCTTAAAGCCGATGGTGCTGCGCTCGGTCCGCTCGTCGACGAAGCGCTCGAAGCGTACCGGGAACTCCAACTCCCGCTCCTCCGTCTCGGAGCGCTGGGCGGGAAGGAGGGCGTCGGTCTTGAGGATCAGGGGAGCCGAGATGCAGCCCTCCAGGGCGAACAGGAGAAACGGGAGAAGCCGCGCCTTCCGGTCCATGGCCTACTTCCCCTTCACCCTCGCCGCGTAGGCCTTGACGGCCTCCTCGTTGTAGACCAGCTCGGCCCAGCGCTTGGCCAGGGCACCCAACACCTTGGAGAGCTCGTTGCCGAGGGTCTCATTGTAGCGCCCCAGCATGAACCAGTAATAGGCGTCGTAGACCTCCCCGTGCTCGATGTCCTGCCGGCTCAAGAGCTCGATGCCCTCGCGGTCGAAGACCGTCAGCTTCCAGTCGAGCGCGAGTTCCCCGTCCCTCCGCGAGGGAGGTTTGATGTTGTCCAGAAGGGTGATCTGCGAAACGCGGGCCTCGATCACGGCGTCGTACTCGCCGGGCTGGGGCATCGCCCGGAGAGAGACGGCCTCGGCGAAGACCTGCGAGAAGCCCGCCGCGGAGACCCTGGCCAGTTCGGGGGCCACGTGCCAATGCTGCTCCCCTCCGAATTTGCCGGTCCAGTCCTGGGGCTTGCCCCCCCGGCCCAGGGGCTTGCCCTTCGCCATGAACGAGATCATGAAGCGGAACCCCATGGGGTCGGGCACCACCACGGCGACCCTCAGCGGCAGCTTCCTCTCCTCGGGGATGCCGAGGGCGTGGGCCTGTGGATTGAGCGGGGGCAGGCGCCAGTGGACGCAGCCCTCCAGGGCAAGAGTTAAAAGCAGCAGGGGCAGGCAACGCGATCGTCTCATGGACACCTCCGGAGCGGCAATCCTAGTGCTGCGACCGAGACATAACGTCCGATTTGGAGGTCCGAGCCTGAGACGATTTCGCGAAGCGACGAGGGAGCATAGCGACAGCTATGTGACCGAGGAGCGACAAAGAAATCGGCCAGGATCGGGCCTCCCCGCTATTATGGAATTTAGCCTTCATAATACGCAAATGCTGGGTCCAAAGTCCTACGGGCTCCTCTCTTGTTGTTACGATTGAAGGCGGGAAAAGGTTCCATGGCCAAGGCCAATGCCCCCCGGATGGAGGCGGTGCCGTGTCTCAGGACCTGTCCAGCAGGCCCTTGAGGATGCCCCGATGGCAGGAGGCCTCCTCGGGGGGCAGGCGCAGAGGAGGGTCCCTTGGCTCGTAGACTCTCTTGGTCTTGACCATGCGCCCTCGCCTATTGCCGCACCCCCATCCCGAAGGAGAAGACCAGTTCCCCTCCTTCGAAGGCCGTGGCGACCAGAACTCCGAATGCCACGGCCCAGCAGGCCAGGAAGGCCGCTTCCCAGCGCCTGCCCAGCAGGAGGCGCCAGACCGAGAGGCCGGCGAAAAGCCCCACGCTCCAGTAGGCCAGGGTCTCGTGGGTTTCCAAGGTCCGCCAGGCCGCAGGCACGTGGGGCGCGGTTTTCTCAGCCAGCAGGCCCAACCCCATGGCTATCCAGGCAAAGGTCGTGCCCAGCCAGAGGAGCCAGGAGGCTGCCTCGGCAAGCCAGGGAGGCTTCTCCAGGAGCCTGGAGAGAAGGGCCGCAGTCAAGCCCAGGCTCAGGATCGCGATCGGGAAGTGCACTGCGGCCGGGTGCAGAAGATAGAGAGGCATGAATTTTGGGAAGCTTACCATATCAGGGCCCATGTTGCCGGAAGCCGCATTGTAAAAAATCGGCAGGTTTGTTGCTAAGTTAAGGGTGATGGAGAAACATCCCTCCCAGCCCAGGCCGGTCGACTTCAGCCAGGCCCCCTTCCTGGTCATCTGGGAGACCACCCGTTCCTGCGCCCTGGCCTGCCAGCACTGCCGGGCCGAGGCGATCCTCGGCCGCGATCCCCGCGAGCTCAGCACCGGGGAAGGCCGTCGCCTGCTTGACGAGACCGCGGCCATGGGCACCCCTATCTTCATCCTCTCAGGGGGAGACCCCTTGAACCGTCCCGACCTCGAGGAATTAATCAGCCACGGCAAGGCCAGTGGGCTGCGCATGGGCACGATCCCGGCAGCGACAGGAAACCTCACGCGCCAGAGGATACGAAGCCTCAAGGCCGCGGGCCTGGACCAGGTGGCCTTGAGCCTGGACGGTCCCACGGCCTCCCTCCACGACAGGTTCCGGGGGGTGGAGGGCTCCTTTGCCAGGACCATGGAGGGGATCTCCTTCGCCCACGAGGCCGGCATTCCCTTGCAGATCAACACCTGCTTCGCGGCCTGGAACTTCCCCTGCCTGGAGGAGATGGTGGCCCTCGTGAGAGGCCTGGGGGTGGTCTTCTGGGAAGTTTTCTTCCTGATCCCGATCGGAAGAGGCAAGATCCTGGGCAGCCTTTCGGCCGGCCAGTTCGAGGAGGTCTTTGCGAGGCTCTACCGCTTGAACCGCGAGGAGCCCTTCATCGTGAAGCTCACCGAGGCCCAGCACTACCGGCGCTTCGTCATCCAAAGGGAGAAGGCGGCGGGGGAAAGAGGCCTGGGGGAGCGGGTCCGTCACGTCCTGGCCAGGCCCAGGGGGGTGGGGGGAGGCATCGGAATGTCGCCTGAGGCCGTCAACTCGGGCAAGGGATTCCTCTTCGTGGACCACCTGGGCGACATCTGCCCATCTGGCTTCCTGCCCCTGGCTGCCGGCAACATGCGTACCCACTCCCTGGCCGAGGTCTACCGCAGATCCCCCCTTTTCCTGGAGCTCAGGGACCCCGGGCTCCTCAAGGGCAAGTGCGGGGCCTGCGAGTTCGCGGCGATCTGCGGAGGCTC
>CAYLZQ010000057.1:0-8722 GCA_964388045.1 uncultured Elusimicrobia bacterium
TTTGGGGGTCTGAGCCAACGGCCACCCCTTGGTAGGTCTTCTGCCAAAGGCGGGCTCCCGTGTTGGCGTTCACGAGCTTGAGCTCCAGAAGGAGCTCCGCGTTGAGATTCTTCGAGAAGGGGGCAGCCCCGACGTTGGCCTTCTGGATCGCCCCCTTCAGGATGAAGACGGAGGGCCCGGGCTTGATCCCCTTGCGGTCCATGGACCCGGTCACGATGGTCTCGAAGACCTCGGAGATGTCCCGGTCAGGAGCGACCGTCACCGTGCCCCCGCTGCCGTAGGTGTCGTATTGCCCGAGGAAGTTCCTGGCGGACCTCTCATCCAGGAATCGGTCCAGGGTGACCGGGAAGACGATCTCCTTGATCACAGCGGCCTGCTGCCTGGGAATCAGGTCCGAGACATGGACGATCTTGGGCCCCCGGAGGCCGGGCATGGCGATGCAACCGGCCCCGAGCGCGGAAAGAAGGACAAGCCAGCGGCAGGCTCCGAGCCGGCTCACTGGCTCTGATTATTGCGCTTGGCAGCCTGGGCGACCAGGACCTCGGAGGAGTGGAGGATGGCCCCCCATTCCTTGGCCAGGTCCGTCAGGGTCCCGGACATGACCGGGCCCATCTCGCGGTTGAAATCCTTGTGGGCGGTCGTGGCCCCCCACTGGAAGCTCCGCGCGGGCGACAGGCCCTTTTTGTTCAAGACCTCCCTGTTCTGGTCATCCAGCACGCTCATGGTCCACTCAGTGGTCACGTCGCAGGCGAGCTTTCCCAAGAAGCGGTTGACCATGCGGCCGATCGCGCTGATCTTGCCGATCTTCAATTCCACGATGGCGTCATACTGCCCGGCCTGGGGCATCTCCCGCACGACCACCACCTGGTTGAAGGCCTGGGAGAAGGTTTCGGAGCAGACCTTGGAGAGCTCTCGCTCGAGCTGAAATCCGTTTTTGCGGTACTCCGCGGTCAGGTCCCTGTTGTAGAAGCTGGGAAGGTCGTAGATGATGGTATAGGCCATGGGGTCAGGCACCACCACCGCGACCTTGAGCCACAGCTTTTTGGATGGATCAATGTTCAGGCTTGGGGTTTGGGCGTTGAGCTCGACGGGCTCCACCTTCAGCTCTCTTCCGCCTCCTCCTCGCCCCATCATTCCCGGCATGCAGGAAGTCAAAATCAGGGTCAAGGCGGCCAAGGGCATCCAGCGCAACGTTTTCATTTTTCTCCTCCGTGGAGCTGTCAGGGGCTCTTTCGAATCAGCCGTGGGACGACGATCCCGCGTCTCCAACGCGAACTATTTTAGATACTGCGGCGCGGGCTTGTCAATGGCCCGAGTGCCCGTCCAGGATTCCTTCCTCCCTGGCCTTGGCGTGGAGGGCGACGAGTCTTTCCTGGACCATGCTCGGGGCTTCCTGGTAGTGCGAGAAGCGGTAGGTGTAGGCCCCCCGGCCGTGGGTCATGGAGCGCAGGGCTGTGGCGTAGCCGTTGAGCTCGGCCAGGGGCACGAGGGCGCCGGCCTTGTCTCCCTCCAGGGAATGGATGCGGCCCCTGCGCTTGTTGAGGTCCCCGGCTATCTCTCCCATGTATTCCTGCGGGGCGCTCACCCTGACCTCGACCACCGGCTCAAGGAGCAGGGGGTGGGCCTCCTGGAAGACCTTCTTGAAGGCCATGGAGGCCGCGATCTTGAAGGCGAGGTCCGAGGAGTCCACCTCGTGGTAGGACCCGCCGGTGAGCGTGACCCGGACGTCCACCACCGGGAAACCCGCCACCACCCCCCCGGCCATGGCCTCCCGCACGCCCCTCTCGACCGCGGGGATGTAGTTCTTGGGGATGGCTCCCCCGAAGATCTTGTCCACGAACTCGAAGCCCCCTCCCCGCGCCAGGGGCTCTAGCTCAAGCCGGACGTCTCCGTACTGCCCGTGCCCGCCGGTCTGCCTCTTGTACTTGCCCTGGCCTTGGGATTTTCCCTTGATGGTTTCCTTGTAGGCGATGCGGGGCGCGCCCGAATCCACCGCAAGCCCGTAGCGCTCCCTGAGCCTGGCGAGGGTCACCTCCAGATGGAGGTCCCCCAGGCCCTGGAGGATGGTCTCCCGGGTCTCGGCGTCGTAGCGGACTTTCAGGGTCCGGTCCTCCCTGGCGAGGGCGTGCAGCCCCAGGCTCATCTTCTCCTGGTCGCGCTGGTCCTTGGCCTTGACGGAGACCGCCACCATGGGCTCGGAAAGGCGGGCCTGCGGGAGCTCGAAGGCCTCGCGCCTTCCGGCGAGGAGGTCCCCGGTTTCGGCCCCCTTCAACTTGGGGAGCACCGCGATGTCCCCGGCTCCGGCCAGGGGAAGCTCCAGGCGGGTCTTGCCGCAGACGCTGATCACCTGGCCGATGCGCTCCTCGTGGTTCCTTGTGAGGTTGAAGACCGTATCCCCGTGCCGGAGGGCCCCGGAATAGACGCGGACGAAGCTCAGATCCCCGGCCCGGGGCTCGCTCGAGGTCTTGAAGACCAGGGCGCGAAGGGTTTCTCCCGCGTGTCGGGACTCGGCCGCCGGGGGGAAGAGCTCCAGGATCTCATCCAGGAGCTCGCCCACCCCGACGCCCATGGCCGCCGAGGCGCACAGGACCGGCGTGATCTTCTTGTCCTCGATGCCCTTGCGGACCGCGGAGATGATCTTCTCCCTGGGGATATCCTTTCCCTCCAGGAAATCCCTCATGATGCTCTCGTCTTCCTCGCCGGTCGCCTCGATGAGCATGTCGTGGTAGGTCTCGAAATCGCGCCCAAGCCCGGCCGGGATGGGGCCCGGCTTGACCATGCTGAAAGAGGCCTGAAACTCCCGGCCTCCCACCGGGATCTGAAGAGGCACCAGGGCCTTGCCGAAGCGCTCGCGCGCCTCAGAGAGGCGCGAGGGGAAGTCCGCCTGCCGCTTGTCGAGCTTGTTCAAGACCAGCATCCGGGCGAGGTTGAGCCTCAGGGCCTCCTCCCAGACCGTCTCAACCCCTGCGCCCAGCCCCTCGGCCGCGTCCACGACCATCGCCACGCCCTCCACCGCTGGCAGCACTCCCAGCGCCTCCCCCGCGAAATCAATGGTGCCCGGAGTGTCGAGGAGGTTGAGCTTGTGCTCCTTCCACTCCAGGGGGAGCAGCGAGGCATGGAGGCTGATCCTGCGCCTGATCTCCTCAGGATCGAAGTCGCTGGCGCTGTTTCCCGCCTCCACGCTTCCCAGGCGGGGGATCGCGCCTGAGGCGAGGAGGAGGGCCTCGCAGAGGGAGGTCTTGCCGGACCCGCAGGAGCCGACCACGGCCACGTTGAGGATCCTGTCGGGAGGGTAGGCTTTCATATCCAAGTATATTGTATCCCTTCTGGCCGGCGCCTTTGCAACATGGTCCCGGCGGCAGGCGGGCGGGGGTGGAGACTCTGGCGCAGCACTTAGGAAGGCCCGGCACAGACGCGGCTGAGGAAATCCTTATAGCGTCTAGAAGATATGGCAGGCCTTGCCCCCACGCTTCTCGTAGTACTTCTGGTGGTACTCCTCGGCGGGCCAGAACTCGGCCGCAGGCTCGATTTGCGTCACGATCTCTCCTTGGTGTTTCCCGGACTTGACCAGCCTCTCGCGGGAATCGAGAGCCTCCTTCCTCTGCTCCGGGCCATGGGTGAAGATCGCGGAGCGGTACTGGGCGCCCACGTCGGGGCCCTGGCGGTTGAGGGTGGTGGGGTCGTGGATCTTCCAGAAGACCTCCAGGAGTCGGGCGTAGGAAACCCGGGCGGAGTCGAACTCCACCTCGACCGCCTCGGCGTGGCCCGTGGCCCCTGAGCAGACCTGCTCGTAGGTCGGGCTCTTGGTCCTGCCCCCGGTGTAGCCCACGGTCGTGCGCACGACTCCCTTCAGCTTGCCGAAGGCCGCTTCGACCCCCCAGAAGCAGCCCGCCGCGAAGGCGGCCTTCCGGGTCTTTGGGGCCCCTGCGGAGCCGGCGAAAAGCGCAAGGAAGCGGCCGTAGCCCTCCTCCTTGAGACGGCTCGCCGGGATGAAGCGCAGGGCCGCGGAGTTGATGCAGTAGCGCTTGCCCGCGGGGGCCGGGCCGTCGTCGAAGACATGGCCGAGGTGGGAGTTCCCTTTCTTTGAGCGCACCTCGGTCCTCGTCATCCACAGGCCGCGGTCGGTCCTGGTGACGATGTTGTCATTCTCCAGGGGCGCCGTGAAGCTGGGCCAGCCCGTGCCTGAGTCAAACTTGTCCCTGGAGCTGAAGAGCGGCTCTCCGGAGACCACGTCCACGTAGATTCCAGGCTCATGAAGGTCCCAGTAGGCGTTCTCGAACGGCCTCTCAGTGCCGTTCTCGCGCACCACGTGGTACTGCTCCGGCGTGAGCCGCCGGCGAAGCTCCTTGTCGCTGGTGAGATCCCCCTCTTTGCTCATGGCCTCCTCCCCGCCGGCCTGGACGAGCCCCGAGGCTGCCGCGGCAGCGGCCAGGATCGCGATCATCACTCTTGTGGGCCTGTATTTTGACATATCGCCCTCCCTCCCTGAGTCGTGAGGAGGCTCCGGGCGTTACATGCCCGGTGGAGGTCGTTGCCTATGACTTATGTTATACCCCCCAAAAGCCGCTGCGTCAAGACTGGGAAGTCGTAAGGGTTCGGTGATCCCATGGCCTCTGGTCTAGGAAGAGGGGCCATCGCATAGCAGTTATCCACCAACTGTCGTTGACGACAGTTGGTGGACTTGGAACAAAATCGTGGACCCTAACGGGTTTGCCGAATGCATACGGGAAGTCTTCAGCCTTGGAGCCAAAACGAAGAGCCCTCCGCGCGGAGGGCTCTTCGGTGAAGCGTGCTTACCGGCTTGACTGCTTGGCGTAATCGACCATTCCCTGGAAGTCCACGATGACGACGGGCTCGTTGTCCACGACCCAGGCGTCATGCCCCGGCGGGATCAGCACGACATCCCCGGGCTTGCTGGTCTTCTCGGTGCCGTCGTCCATGAGGGTTTTCATGGTGCCCGAGACCTGGTAGCCGAAATGGGCTGCCTGGCAGCTCGTGGTCTTGGCCAGGGGCTTGACGCAGGTGGACCACTTCCAGCCCGGCTCAAAAAGGGCCCGTCCGATGACCGCGCCGCCGATCTTGACCAGCTCTACTTTTCCCTTGTCGAAGGTCCTGACCTCCTCAGGTGAGTTCAGGCTTTTAACTTCAAACTTCTCCATCAGTTTTTGCATGGTGACTCCTCCTCTTCGGGCCTCCCATCCGCCCGCCAGATCCGGCCATTGTATCTCAATCCGGCCATGTTTGACAAAAGGCTTTCCCGGTCCGGAGCGTGGGGCCGGGTCTTCTAGAAAGGCAGGCCCCTTTTCCGCGCCCGTTGCCGCGCCTCCGCAAGCTTCTCCGGGGTTCCGATGTCGCGGGAGTAGGACTCGTCCGAGCGGAAGGCCTGGATCCTCTCTCCCTGGCCCGCGAGCCTCAAGTAGGCACGGGTGATGGAGAAGGCCCCCTCCTCGGAGAGCTTCGGAAAAATCTCAGGGGAGATCACGTGGATCCCGTTGAAGGCCAGGGCCTGGGCTTCTTCCACCGGCCCCCGGGCCCATTCCCTGCGGCCCTCTGCCGCTGATTCCCAGCCGCAGAGGAGGCCTTTGGCATCGAAGAGGAGGGAGCGCGCGCTCTCCCTGGCTTGGACGGCCAGGCTGGCGAGGCCGCCCTCCTGGAGGTGGAAGCGGTACATTCGGCCCAGATCGATCTCGCTGAAGGCGTCCACGTTGTGGAGGAAGAAGGGCCTGCCGTCGTCGAAGAAACCCGCGACCTTTTTGAGGCCTCCGCCCGTGTCCAGGAGCTTGACCTCTCGGGAGAGCTCGATGCGGATGCCGAAGCTTTTCCTGGCCTGGAGGAAGTCCGCTATCCTGTCGGCCAGGTGGTGGGCGTTCAAGACCGCCTCGGTGACTCCGGCCCGGATCAGGCGCCGGAGGACGATTTCCAGCATGGCGAGCCCTCCCACCTCGATCAAGGCCTTGGGGCAGGTCTCGGTCAGGGGCCTCAAGCGTTGGCCCACCCCGGCGGCCAGGATCATTGCTTTCACGGCCCTCCCCCTTCCTCCAGCTCCCGGTGCCTGACCTCCACGCTCACGCCCTTCCCTCGCAGGCGCTTGGCCAGGAGCTCGGCGCAGTAGACGGAGCGGTGGAGCCCTCCGGTGCAGCCGAAGGCGACCAGGAGATCCGTGAAGTTTCGGCCCTGGTAGTTCTCCACGCTCTGCTCTATGAGCGCGCTCACGCGGGCCATGAAGCGTCCAACCTCGGGTTCCCTTTCCAGGAAGGCGATCACCTCCAGGTCCTTTCCTGTCAGCTTGGCGTAGCTCTCGAATTTCCCCGGGTTCGGAAGGGCCCTGCAGTCGAAGACGTAGCCGCCCCCGTGCCCCCTCTCGTCCCCCGGGATGCCTTCCCGGTAGGAGAAGCTTTGGATGCGCACCGTGAGCTTGAGCGCTGCCTCGCCGAGCTGCCGCAGCTTGGAGGAGGCGATCAGCCCTCGGAGGACCCCGGCGAGAGCCGGGAGCTTGACCGGCAGCTCCGCGCTCCGGAGCAGATGCTCGAGGTTGTGGATGGCGTAGGGGATGCTTTGAAGGAAATGGGGCTTTCTTTCGTAGAAGCCGCGCAGCCCGTAGGCGCCCAGGGCCTGCATGATGCGGATGTAGACGTAGCCGTGGTAATGCCTCATGAACCTGGCGCGGTCTATTCCGGCCAGGGCCCCGGCCTCCTCCAGGTAGAGGGCGAGCAGCTCCTCGCGCAACTCGAAGGGGAGGTCGGCCTTGGCGTCGAAGAGAAGGGAGGCTATGTCGTACTGGAGAGCCCCCCGGCGGCCTCCCTGGTAGTCGATGAAAAAGGTCGAGCCGCCCTGGACCATGATGTTGCGCGACTGGAAATCCCGGTAGAGGAAGAAGTCGCGGTCGGCCTGGAGCAGGAAATCGGCGAAGCGCTCAAAGTCGTCCTCCAGGGCCTGCTCGTCGAGCGGGATCCCGGCCAGCCTCAGGAAGTAGTATTTGAAATAGTTCAGATCCCACAGCATGGACTGCCTGTCGAAGCTCGCGCGCGGGGTACAGAGCCCGTAGTCCAGGGTCTTTCCAGCCGCGATCTGGAAGCGGGGCAGGAGCCGGACGGCCTCCCGGTAGACGGCGACGGCGGCTCGGGAGGGGCCCTGGGGCGTTCTATTCTGCGAAAGATGCTTAAAGAGGGTGGTGTCCCCGAGGTCCTCCTCCAGGTAGATCCCCCTTTCCAGGTCCTCGCCGTAGATGTCGGGGACAGGAAGCCCGCAGCGGCGGAAATGCCGGGAGAAGCCGACGAAGGCCTTGTTCTCCGCGGGATCGGGGTTGAACACGCCGACGGCGCTTCGGCCCCGCCCTTTCAGGCGCCAAAGCCTCCGGCTTGAGCCGTCCCCCTTCAGGACGGCCAGGGACTCGGCCGGTTCGCCGAAGCGGTTGCGGAAGAGCTCCTTGAGCGCTTCTTGCGGGGGTTGGGGGCCTGGGGCCATCGTTTATCCGGAGCCCTGCCGGGCCCGCAGGGTTCCTGGGCGGACACCCGACAGGGGCCCGCGGCGGCGCTTCGGCCCTGGTTTTGCGGTCATGGCTTAAAGCCAATCTTATCAATTCGCGCGCTTGGGCGCCTCCCTCTCGCTCTCTCTTGCCTTGCACCCTCGAAATAGGCTTATATGATGGCTTAGGCCCTTAACGGAGAATCGACCTGTTTTCAAGGAGGGAACCACCATGGCCATCAAACTTGTGGAGTGCCTGGATTGGGCCGCTCCCAACCGGCCCGGGGAGATGCTGAGATACGCTGAGAAGTTCAAGAAGGACGGGGTGAACCTTGATGCCTTTTGGGCCTACACCTCTCACGCCAACGAGAGCAAGCTTGCGGCAATCGCCAAGAAGCCGGCCAAGCTGAAGGCCGCCTTGAGGGCCATGGGCGCGGCGCCGAACGCGTCTCAATGCTTTTACACGGCCGGCAAGGACAAGTCCGGCGCGCTCGTGGACGTTCTCAGGGGCCTGCGGGAGGCCGACATCAACGTCGAATGCGCCGATGCCTTGGCTGCCCAGGGGAGGTATGCCTTCGCCTTCTGGGTGAAGGAGGCGGACGTTCCGAGCGTCAAGAGGCTCCTCAAGGTCCGCTAGGCCGGGCCTGGGCAGGCCCGGCACAGACGCGGCTGAGGAAATTCTCATAGCGTCTAGGCCAGGCCTAGGAAGGCCCGGCACAGACGCGGCTGAGGAAATCCTCATAACGTCTAGAGGCTCCTTCCTGCTCCCCGAAGGCGGGGGCGCAGGGGCGGCCCCGCCTTCTGTCCTCCCGCTCCAGCACCTCGTAACAAATCCGAAACATCCTCCTGGTAGACTGATTTTACTTGCGCCGGCCCTGTCGGCGCCGGGAACTCTAGGACGCCGAGGTTCGCATGAACATGTTGATGCTGGTCGGGGAGGTGGCCCAGGGAGGATCGACTGCAAGCCCTTTCTGGCGCGATTCCTTCACCCTCTGCCTGTTCCTAGCCGGGGGGATTCTGCTCGTGGCGGCCGCCTATCTCCTCTATAAGACGCCCAAGCCCCTGCTTGCCAGTTATCTTCACAAGCGCTAGAGCTTCCGCAATCCCCTGACGCCGCGACCGCTCTCCTGAGGGGCCGGCCGTTGCGCGCCTATTGAGACGCAGCTCAATCTTGCTGGTCCCCTGGTCCCCTGATCGTATTTGACATGAATCTTTGACAAACGATAGAATCGCAGGCAATGAATTTCGGAGTCAAATT
>CAYLZQ010000058.1:0-8660 GCA_964388045.1 uncultured Elusimicrobia bacterium
AACCCGGCCTTGGCTGAGCTCATGAGCTTCCTGCGCGCTGATCTGGAGGCCAAGGCCTCCGAGGCCGGCCTAGAGCGGGCCAGGTTCTCTGAGGCGTCCAAGGCCCTCCGGGAGACCTACTGGCGCGCCGTTCCGAAGCCCTACGCCCTGGAAGGGGCCTTCGAGCGCCTGGAGAGGCTCAGGCAGGACCTGGAGGCCAGGCGTCAGGCCCTCCTGGAGAGCTACCTCCTGGACCTCAGGGAGGATCCCTCGGGCTTCCTCCTCAAGGACATCCGCTTGGACGAGTATCTCAAGGCCCAGGAGGCCTTCGACTCCGAGCTCGTGAGGACTTTCCGGTCCGAGGAGGTTCGAAGGGACGAGGCCCTGGCCAAGGCCCTGGACTCCCTCTACGGCTTGCGCCGGACCCTCTCCAGAGCCATCGCCGGCGCGCGCGCCGGGCGCGGGATGCTGGCCCTGGACGCCCTGATCATGCTCGAGGAGGCCCGCCTGCGAGCCGCCCGCTGGAACTCAAGGCCTCCCCAGGAGATAGACAGGGTGGCGGCGGCCCTCCAGAGGCTCAGGGCCATGAAGGAGCGCTGGTCCCAGGGCGCGACTGACCTGGTCCCTCTCTACGCCGTGACCCGGGTCAGCCGGGACGGCCAAAGGCTCTGGACTATAGACGGCTGGCTGACCCTCGAGGAGTTCAAGGCCAAGAAGGAGGCCGGCCTGGTCCTCGAGAGCGAGGGCAGGTTCTACCTGAAGACAGACTCTGGAGAGGCCCTGGAGATCCTGGGTGGAATAGACGTCCAGGAGGAGGCCGGGAAAGAGGCGGCGCGGGCCGCGGGGGAGAACGGCTCCGCCTTGGAACTGCGCCGGAGGATGAGGGTGCATGACTTCGCGCTCGAGCGCCCGGTGGGGGGCCGGGAGGGCTACAGCCTTGAGGAGATCTTCGGTCCCAGGGGCAGGCACTCCCAGGGAAGGGTCTTCTTTTTCGAGGCCCCGCAGGGGGACCAGAGGCCCCTTCACCGGGCCCTGCATCCTCTCGAGGCCCTGCGCAGGCCCCCGGAGCAATATCTGATCTACGTCTACGAGGGGGCCAAGCCCCTCTCCAGGGACCGCTATCCTACATTGGAGAGCCTGCGCGCCTCGGAGGACTCCAGGGACTTCCTCCGCCTGACCCTCTCGGAGAGGGGGGCCAGGGCCATGACGGCCAGGGCTTTGGAGTCCAGGATACAGAGCCTGAGGCAGGGCTATCTGGAGCTCAAGCTCAGCTCCTATGGCTTTGCCCGCGACAGGCACGGCAGGGTCTCGGAGGTCTACCTCAGCGAGGACGACTTCAACGCGGCGCGTCAGGCCTTCAGGAACGCGGAGAAAGACCTTGCGGAGGCCAGAAGGGTGCTCTCCCGGGCCAAGGCCGAGGAGGAGGCTCTCGGGCAGGAGCGGGACCGCCGCAAGGGGGACTTCGATGAGGCCTCCCTCGGCTACCAGGAGGTCCAGGCCAGGGCCCGCGAGAGGATACGCGCTGAGCTCCTCCGGGCCTTTCCTCCGCGCAAGCCCGGGGAGTCCGAGCAGGTCCATGAGGCTCGCTTCAAGATCGAGCTCGACAAGCGCCTGACCCAGGATCCCGAGTTCCAGGAGGCCCAGAAGGCTTTCGAGCCCCTGGCCAAGGCCTTGAGCGAGGCCACTGAGAAGCTTCGCCAAGCCCAGGCCGAGTCGAGGAGAGCCGAGCGGGAGGCTCGGGAGGCCGAGCTGATCCTGGAGCGCTCCAAGTCCTGGAGCCTCTACGAGGCCAGGGACCTGGCCCTGGTCCTGGACCGGGAGGGCTCCCTCACCCAGGCCTTCGCAAGCCCTGTCTACGGGAGCCTGGGCCTGGACCAGAGGCTGGGCTCAGGCTCGGGAGGAGGGACGACCCTGCGCGGGGAGGTCCTCGCCGCTGTCGTGGACCAGGACCTCAAGGTCAGGCACTTCACCCAGGACGAGCAGGCCCTGGAGAGGGCCGCCTCCTCCTGGGTGATCAAGTCCGTGGCCATGCGGGGCGAGGACGACGTGGCCAGCGCGGACGGCAAGAGGGTCAAGCCCAACTACCGCCTGAGCCACTACGCAGATCCCTCCCTCAGGGGGCCCGACGGGGAGCCCCTCCCCGTCCTCCTCAATCGCCGCTACCTGGCCGAGCGCCTGGAGGGAGCCAAGTCCGAGCTCACCCGGGCCAGGTACTGGGGGGTCATGCCCTGGAGGTGGGGGAGCCTGGTCCTGGAGCTGCCGCGCGGGGTCGTGGGCGCGCCGTTGGAGATACTCACCGGGAGGGACCCGCGCCAGCATCACTACCTGGGCCGAGCGATCATGTACAAGACCGAGGGGGGATCCACGGAGCACCACGGATTCTTCCGCAGGGTCCTGGGAGTGGTGGACGTCCTAAACCTCCTCCCGGACCCAGTGGAGCGCTTCTACGACCCGAGCCAGTTCCCGCCCACAGTGGAGGTGGACTCCCCCATCCTGCCCGGCCAGGGCATCTACTCGAGGGACGCCTATGATCCCCGGGCCGACAGGGACATCCATTTCGGGGTCAGGCACGTCCAGCGCGCGATCAGGCATGCCATGGAGGACATGGCCAATTCCAGGGCTAGAACCCTGAGTCATTTCCATGGAGGGTCCGAGGAGACCCTGCTCGAGACCCTGCGCGGCCGAAGCGGCCCATACCAAGAGTCCTTCCGGCGCGGGGGCTACGGCCCCAGGACCCTGGAGCGAAGCCTCTCAGATCCCCTCCTGGCCGCGGATCCCCGCTCGGACGGCTCGGGCACAGTGGCCCTGAGCGCCAGTCCCGGGAACCTCCTGGTGGACAGGGTGGAGAGGCAGGTGCGCATCCGCCTTGGGGCCTCTCACTACTCCCGGCAGGCCGTGGCGCTCAAGGGGTATGCGGGGCGGCTTTCCCGGCACTACGAGGAGATCGGGAGGCGTGCGCCTGAGCTCAGGGCCAGGCTTGAGGCATCCGAGCGTGAGCTGAGGTCCGGACTTGAGGACCGCGGCCGTCTGGCCTCGGAGACCGAGAGGCTCTGGGGCGAGGCTCACAGGCGCGCCTGGAGGATCGGGGCCCAGGAGGCCCTGGAGCAGGACCTGGCGCGGCTGGAGGCAAGGGCGGCGGAGCTTGCCGGAGCCGCGGCCTGGTGGGAGGGCTACCTCAAGCGCCTGGAGGAGGCCTTGAAGGCGCCCAAGCCGCAGGAGCCTTCCCAGCCCAGGCCAGAGTCCCCTCTCTGGCCTTGGGCCGTCTCTAGCCTCGGACTGCTCGCCCTGCTTTCCGCTCTCCTGCGCCTCTGGCGCCGCAGGCTGGTTTCCGCGTAAACATGCTATAATGGGCAAAATGCCGCGCGCTGGGATGTTCCTCCTGATCGCCCTGGCCCTTCCCATGGGTCCAGGGGCTTTCGCCGCAGGCTCCGGCGCCGCTCCCAAGGGCGGAGGCAGGGCCGGAATCCACCCTATTGTCCTCCCATCCCTGCGCTCGGCTCCAGGAGGCTTGGGCTTTCCCGGAGTCAGCGGGAGCCGCCTCGGGTTTCAACCGCAGGCTTCGGTTCCTTCGCAAATCCCAGTCCTGCCAGAGTCTTTGATTCCAGCCCTGCCTCAAGGGCGGATGGAAGTTCTTTCCCGCTCCAGGCCTTCCCTTTCCGCTTTTTCGCGGTCAGCCGGGGCCATGAGAATTCAGCCTTCCTCGGACCCTCCCCTGGACCGGCTTTCCCCCATGGAGCGCGCGGCCCTGCGCCTGGCCGCCAAGTCAGAGGCCTTGGCAGCTCCGATCGAGTCCGCCAGGAAGCTTGAGGGCCTGGGCGCGGACTCGGCCCAGGACCTGGGACGCAGGATCTGGGGCCTTGCCACTGATTCCGAAGAGGGGAACTTCCCGGCCGGCGCGGAGGAGCCTGCTTCCTTTTCTTCCCTGGCCTCTGGGAGACCCTCTCAGGGGCATGGGGAGCGGAGCGGCTCCTGGGAGGAGTCCCTGCAAGGCATTCCCCTGCCTGCCGGAAGAAGCCTTCCCATCCGGCCGGAGGCTGGAGCTGCGGAGAAGGCGGGGAAAATGAAGGACGGGGTGCCCCTGATCGTGATGGAGGTCCTGGGTCAGAGCCTATTTTTTTCGCAACGGGATGTCAGCTCCCCTGCCTCCTCCCGCGTTGAGAAGAAGGCTTTCGAACCCTCCGCCGGGTTCCTGGGCTCCTCGGGTTCGCAGCCCCTCATGGCCCAGCGCGGAGCCTGGAGGAGCCGGGCAGGCTTCGTCAACGCGCGCCTCCTGCTGGCCGGCCCCATGATCCTCTCTCCCCTTCTCCTGCACTGGATAGATCTCCCTTCCTTTCTGGGAATGGGCCTGGCCCATCTCTCGGCCTTCGGAGCCCTGGTCGCCGCGGACCGGGACGCCTACGGCTGGAGGAGGAGACGCCTGGAGAAGTTCATCCCCTGGCTGGCCGCAGGGACAGCGGCCCTGGCCCATGGGTTCCTGTGGATCTCAGGGCCCCCGGCCCTTGGGGTCTACCTGGGCCTGGGCCTGCTGCCGGCCCTGGCCTTCCTGGCCGCGCTTTTCCTCATGGCGCAAGACTCCTTGACGGACCTGCCCAAGCCCTGGAGCGGCTTGCTGATGCTGGGCGTGCTCGCCTTCGCCCTCCTCGGGCTTGCGGCCGCCTTGGGCACTCCTGCCGTTCTGCTCTGGAAGGCCTTCCTGAGCTAATAACGGTCGCCTGCGGCGCCTGGCCCCCTTAACTTACCTCACCTCCCCGCGGGGGAGGCGAGGTGTTACGCGCCGCCTTCAATTTCAGGGTGGGCATGTCGGGCGATTCTGGCCTGGGGGTTACGGTGCGGCGGCGGGCGTCTACCACGAGGTCGAGGGCTTCGAGCACGAGCTGCCCCAGCAGGGGTTCGCATCCCGGAGGGCCGACCAGGCAATCGGTCTTCATTTCCCGTCGGGCTACGGTGAGCGAGATGGTTCCGGCCCGGTCGAATTCCACGACGCGTTCATCGGCCAGGATGACGCGCCTGCGGTCGAGGCGCCGCAGGCCCAGCCGGTCTACAAGGTCCGGGGGCAGCAGAGTCATGACGGCGCCCGTGTCGACCACGGCCTCGACCTCGGCCCTGCGCACCCGGCCCCTCCGGGGCTGTCGCGCCAGGCGCAGGGCCAAGTCTCCGTCGTTGGCCAGCCCTACCTGGACCCTGATCTCTCCCATGCCTTTCATACGAATCACCCTGCCGGAAAGTTCCACTATTCATAGTTTACCCCGTCCCGGAGGGAATTTCCAGGGTCCGGTCCGACGCAATTTATCGACGAGCCAGGGGCCGCCTGGTCGCTCCCTGCTGACTTGTCAAGCTGGCGCGACTGTCGTTAACGACAGTCGGTGGAAAAGTCGGCGGAAGCCTCGGCCCATCCGGGGCTTGCAGCGCCGCCGGTTTTTCCAGCGCCCTACTTGACTTAAGCGGGTTCTTGTCTTATCCTTAGCAGTGCATGGGTTGGCTCCGCTCAGGGCTTTTCCGCAAGTTCATCACGGTCATGGGGGCCCTCTCCCTCATCCCGGTGACCCTCCTCGGCTACCAGCTTCTCAGCATCACCCGCAAGGGGATCCAGGCCGTGCAGACCAAGCGCGCCCAGAAGCTGGCCGAGCTCGTGGACGAGCACTTCCGGGTGACCAAGGAGCGCTTCCTCTTTGCGCTCTCCACGGTGGAAAGGATCCCGGATCAGGCCGAGAAGGAGAGGCTGCTGCGCACCCTGTTTTTGCCCAATACCGACATCCTGGAGCTCGCCCTCTTCGATCCCGCGGGCCGCGAGCTGCTCAGGGTCTCCAACCCCGCCCTGCCCCTGGAGACGGCCCTGGTCCGCGGCGAGCATGAGATCGGCTTCCAGGGCTACCTCAAGCTGCGTCGGCGCACGATCGCGGTGACCCGCAAGACCGGGGCCCCCCTCCTCTACCTCTACTACCCCTTGAAGGGGAACACCATGGGCCGCGCGGTCGCCTCCCTCAAGCGCCTCTCCGAGCGCTTCGCGACCGAGCAGGTGGGAGGCAGCGGCTTCGCGGTCCTGGTGGACGTCGTGGGCGAGCCCCTCCTCTTTGCGCGCGAGCGCTTCCAGGACCCCGGCCTCCGGGATTTTCCGGTCTGGCCGATCGTCCTATCGGCCGTCAAGGCCAGCAGCGTGGGATTCAGCGAGTTCAACGATCCCCGCGGCAAGGTCTACGTGGGGGCCTATGCCCCGGTCTTCTCGATCGGCAGCGCCGTGATCTTCCTCCAGTCTCGCGACGAGGCCTTCCAGGTGGCGGCCAACCTCAGGCGCTCGGCCCTCTGGGGGGTCCTGGCCCTGGCCTGCTTCTGCCTCCTGGGGGCCGGGTTCCTGGCGCGGAGGCTGACCGAGCCCATCCTGGCCCTGACCCAGGCCGCGGAGGCCGTCTCGCGGGGCGACTTCCAGAGCACGGTCGAGATCTCGACCCACGACGAGCTCCAGGAGCTGGCCAGGACCTTCAACCGGATGACGGCCTCTCTGCGCTCCTATTCCCTCCTTCACGTGGACCGCCTCATCAGCGAGCAGAGAAAGACCGAGGGGATCCTCTACTCGATCAACGAGGGCATCCTGATGACGGACAGGGAGGGGAGGGTCCAGCTCGTCAACCGCAGGGCCCTCGAGCTCCTGGGGGTCCGCGAGGACTCGATCGAGGGCAAGGTCCTGCGCGAGGTCCTCCCGGAGTCGAAGCTCCGCGAGGCGATCCTCCTGGCCGCTGAGAACCCCAGCCCTGAGGTGATCAAGGAGGTGGACCTCTCGACCGAGGAGAAGCACTGCTACCTCCACGTCATGGCCAACCTCGTGTCCACCCCTCGGGGCACCCCACTGGGCCTTGTCATCGCCGTGCGGGACGTCACCTTCGAGAAGCAGCTCGACAAGATGAAGGAGGAGTTCCTCCAATACATCACCCACGACCTGAGGAATCCCCTGGGCTCCGCGATCGGGTTTTTGGACGTCCTGCTCAAGGGAACCGTCGGGGTCCTCAATTCCGAGCAGCAGAACGTGGTCTCCTCGGTCAAGCGCTCCTCCACGCGCCTGATGAACATGGTCAACAACATCCTCGACATCGCCAAGATGGACTCAGGGCGCATCCGCGTGGAGCCAAAGACCATCTCCCTCTCCGGGATCGCGGCCCGCTCCCTCTCCATCCTGGAATCCCTGGCCCAGCAGAAGGGGCTCCTGATGAGGCTGGAGGCCGCCGAGGAGTTCTCCCTGGAGGCCGATCCGGACCTGGTCGAGCGGGTCTTCGTCAACCTCATCAGCAACGCGATCAAGTACACCCAGCCCGGGGGAACGGTGAGGGTCCTCGTCCAGGACGAGGGGCCCGAGCTCAGGGCCTGCGTCGAGGACACGGGGGAGGGCATCCCGGCCCAGTACCTCGAGCGCATCTTCGAGAAGTTCGAGCAGGTCTCGGGGCAGAAGCGGGGGGGGACGGGCCTGGGGCTGACCATCGCCAGGTACTTCGTCGAGGCCCACCTGGGCCGGATCTGGGTTGAGTCCCAGCCCGGCAAGGGCTCGCGCTTCACCTTCAGCCTGCCCAAGCACCTCTGCCTCGACGAGGATGGAAGGGCCGTGGTCAGGGAGGCCCAGAGGCCCTGAGCGCGGCCAGGCGCGCGGGCCCCTCGGCCCGGAGGGCCTCCTGACGCTCGAGGGGGGCCAGTATCCCCAGGAGGCTGCCTCCCGAGGGGAGCTTGAGGGGCTGGGGAGGCCCTTGGCCGGCTCTGGAGGGATCGGCGGCCAGGGCGGTCACCAGATACCCCCAGCGCAGGAGATTTCCGCGCAGCAGGCTCCTCGGGATCCTCACCCTCGCCTCGGCCTTGGAGGCCTCGGCCTCAACCGGGAACTTTCCGAGCAGGAGGGGTTTCCCATGGGGCTGGGAGCGGTAGAGAAAGGCCCCAGCGGCCGAGAGGGTCAGGGCATGCTCCCAGGCGTCGCGGGCCTGGGCGAAGGCGGTCCGCCCCTCGAGCAGGGAACTCGTCCCCGCCCCCGCCACGTGGTTGAGGTCCATGTAGGTGTCCAGGATCAGGGGGCCCAGGGCCTGGGGCCCCGGGCCGGCCAGCAGGCGCTCCATCCGGTAGATGAAATCGAGGCTCCGCTCGCTGGACTCGACCCGGAATTCCTGGATCCTCCAGAGGGCCTCGGCCGGGGCGTCTTCGAAGGGCTGGGCTCCCTCAGGGGCCAGGGCCAGGCTCCCGGGCGGATTCTCGAAGGAGATCCATGACTCCCCAGCCGCGACGCGCACGGAGGAGCCGGCGGAGCCTTTCCGCGCCTCTGGGGCCTCCCAGATCCGAGCCATGAGGGAGGAGGGGGGGCTCTGCCCGATCCTGCTGTAGAGGGCGATGAGGCACCCGCGCAACTCTTGCTCAAGGGCCGCGGCTGCGGCTGTGGATGAGGCGAGACGGTAAAAGCGGCCGGCCTGGGCCCGGTAGAGCTGTTCGGTCGCCTCCTCCAGCGCCTTGAGGTCCGCGGCTCCCGAGTTCTGGTAGCGCTCCAGGGCCAGGGCCGCCTCCGCGTAGAGCTTCCAGGGCTCAGCGGCAAGAGGCTCGGCCTCCAGGCCCCTGGCCCAGGCCCCCCAGGACCCTACCTCCTGGGCCTGACGCAGGGGCTCCTTGTGTTCCTTGAGCGCCTCCGAGAGCACGCTCTGCGGATAGTAGTTCTCGGGAAA
>CAYLZQ010000059.1:0-8632 GCA_964388045.1 uncultured Elusimicrobia bacterium
TTCGGAATCTCCATCCTGGCCCTGGGAGTCGCCTTCTGGCTCATCCAATGGGTGATGGCCAAGGAGACGGGCACCGAGGAGATGCGCAGGATCTCGGACGCCATCAAGAGCGGGGCCGAGGCCTTCCTGCGGCGCCAGAACAAGACCATCGTGATGCTGGCCGGACTCCTGGCAGGCCTGATCTTCGTCCCCTACGCCTTCGTGCGAAGGCCCACGGAGCACGACCCCGCCTCCCCCATGACCCTGGCCCTCTGCACTACCCTCTCCTTCATCCTGGGCGCTCTCTGCTCGGTGGTGGCCGGCTACATCGGGATGTGGGTCTCCATCCGCTCCAACATCCGCACGGCCTCGGCCGCCCGCACCTCCCTGAACGACGCCCTGAGGATCGCCCTGCGCGGTGGGGCCGTCTCGGGTCTCTTCGTGACCTCCCTCTCCCTCCTGGGAGTGGGAGGGCTCTTCGTGGCCCTCAAGCTCTTCGGCTTCGACTACTCCCGCATCCCCTTCATGATCGTGGGCTACGGCTTCGGGGCCAGCTTCGTGGCACTTTTCGCCCAGTTGGGGGGCGGGATCTACACAAAGGCCGCGGACGTGGGCGCGGACCTGGTGGGAAAGGTCGAGGCCGGCATCCCCGAGGACGATCCCAGGAACCCGGCCGTGATCGCGGACCTGGTAGGGGACAACGTGGGCGACTGCGCGGGCCGAGGGGCCGACCTCTTCGAGTCCACGGCGGCCGAAAACATAGGCGCCATGATCCTGGGGGTGGCTCTGATCCCTTTCTTCGGCTGGAAGGGGGTGCTCTTCCCCCTAGTGGCCCGCTCCCTGGGGATTCTGGCCTCCATCTGCGGGATCCTGGTCGTCCAGTGCGAGGAGCACGAGGACCCCATGGACGCCCTGAACATAGGCTACTACCTCGCCTCCGTCCTGGCCGCGGCGGGCTTCGTCTTCGCGGCCTGGTGGCTGCTCAGGTCCCCCCAGGCCCCCAACGCCTGGCTCTACTTCTCGGCCTGCGGCTTGATAGGAATCCTCACCTCCCAGGCCTTCGTCTACATCACCCAGTACTACACGGAATACAAGTACAGGCCGGTAAGGACCATAGCGGAGGCCTCCCTCACCGGCCCGGCCACCAACATCATAGCCGGGGTCGCTGTCGGGCTGGAGTGCACCGCGGTCCCGGTCCTGGTCATCTGCGCCGCGATCCTGGGCTCCTACAAGCTGGGGGCCATGGCCCTGGGGGCTGGCGGCATGGGAGGGCTCTTCGGGACGGCGGTCGCGACCATGGGGATGCTGGGGACAGCGGCCTACATCCTGGCCATGGACACCTTCGGTCCCATCACGGACAACGCGGGAGGGATCGTGGAGATGTCCCGCCAGAGCGAGGAGATCCGGAAGAAGACCGACCGACTGGACTCCGTGGGAAACACCACCAAGGCCCTGACCAAGGGCTACGCCATCGGCTCCGCGGCCTTGGCCGCCTTCCTCCTCTTCTCGGCCTACCTCGACGAGATCTTCAACTACACGGCCAGGAGGATCAGCGTGGACCTCTCCAAGCCCGAGGTCTTCACCGGGGCGCTGCTGGGGGGCATGCTGGTCTTCCTCTTCTCCTCCCTGGCGATCAGGGCCGTGGGCAAGGCCGCCTTCGCCGTGATCAACGAGGTGCGCCGGCAGTTCAAGGAGAAGCCCGGGATCATGCAGGGAAGCGAGCAGCCGGATTACGGCCAGTGCGTGGACATAGTGACCCTGGGGGCCTTGAAGGCCATGGTCTTGCCCGGCCTGCTCGCGGTGGGAGGGCCAGTCCTGGTGGGGCTGGCCTACAGGGTCTTCATCACCGAGTCCGAGCCCACGATCGCGGCGGAGGCCGTGGCCGCGCTTCTCATGATCGGCACCGTGGCCGGTATCCTGGTCGCGCTTTTCTTGAACAACAGCGGGGGGGCCTGGGACAACGCCAAGAAGTACATCGAGACCGGGGCCCACGGGGGCAAGCGCTCAGAGCCCCACAAGGCCGCGGTGGTCGGGGATACGGTCGGGGACCCCTTCAAGGACACTGCCGGACCCTCCCTGCACGTCCTCATCAAGCTCCTGGCCACCATCACCCTGGTCCTGGCTCCGCTGTTCCTGTAAGACTCCTCTATTGATTTTTCTCCCTCCCGGGGCTAAACTTCCGGTGGGATGATCCGGATCGCCCTGGCCTTTGCCTTCCTCTCGGTTCCCGCCATGTCAGGCCAGGACGAGCTCTGCCAGGAAATCTCATGGGGATGCAAGCGGAAGGAAGAGGAAGAGGGAAAGTGCCTTAACGCTTTTTTCCACTGGACTTCATGCGAGCAAGCCATCAAACAGGCGATTCGAGATTACGAGGGTGCCTCCACGGAGGAGGGAAGGGATCAAGCCTACGCCCGCTACACCCGTGCCTACGGCAAGCTTGAAGGCTTGATAAAAGAGGTGGAAAAGGACCTGGCAGAGGAAGGAGGGAGTCTTCCCGTGCAAGTGCGGGGGCTTCCGGCCATACTGCGGGACATGATTACAAAAACAAAGGAATCCCTGACCAAGCTGGAGACGGATATGACGGCCTCTCTCGCCGCGAGAGGCGCGATGGACGCCTCCGACTCTCTAAGCGCTGAATTAAAGCCCCTGGAGCCCAAGCCGGACTCAGGCCAGAGAGGAAGACTCACGCGGGAGACCAGGCTCGCTGAGGATAAGGCGGTGGAGAAAGGGGAGAAGGACGGGGAGGTCTTCAAGGATTTCGGAAAGAAATACCTTGAGGCTGGCAGGCCCCAGGACGCTGAGAGGGCCTTGAGCCGCTCGCTCAAGCTGGGTCCCGGCGACCCTGAGGCCAGGGCCCTGCTGGCCCAGTCCCGCTGGCTCCAGGGAAGCAAGGAGGAGGCCCTTGAGGACGCTCGGAGGGCCCTGGCCCTTGACCCGAAGAACAGGATCGCTCAGCTCATCCTGGGGCACACCGATTCCCTGAGGCAGGCCGAGAGAAAGGCCAGGCTGGGCAGGCTCTCTCTTGCCTCCTCGCCTGCGGATTCAGAGGACCCCTCCATCCCCCTAAGCGCCAGGAATCTCAAGCCCCCTGTCGGGCCCGGAGAGACCAACGCAAGTCCCGCCTCCCTCCGGCTCTCCCTGATCCAGAGAGCCCTGGCAAAAATGAGGATCAAGGACTACGCAGCAGCTCTCCTGGAGCTCAGGCAGGCCATTGACCAGGACCCCAAGAACCCCAGCTCCTGGGCCATTCTGGCCGAGCTCTCGAACCTCATGGGAAATTTCGAGGGAGCCCTCAAGGCCGCAGAGGAGGCCCTGAGGCTAGATCCCGGAAACGCCCAGGCCCTGAGGGCCAGGGCCTACGCCTACCTCCAGATGGGGAACTTCCGCATGGCCCTGGAGGACGCCCAGCGCGCCATCGAGCTCGATCCAGGAAACGGGCTCGGCTACCTCTATAGGGCCATGGCCAGGGAGAAACTCGGCTTCAGCCAAGAGGCGCTCAAGGACTACCAGGAGGCTGCCAGGCTAGACCCCACCTTGAAGCCTTTGGCGGAGGCTGCGCTGCGCAGGATCCAAGGGGTGGGGCCCCCGGCTCCGGCGAAGACGCGCCTGCTCCTGCGCGGGGGACTCATCGTCCTGTCCCTGGGCCTGGTGCTCTGCGGACTTCTGGGGACCGCGGCCGGCAGGAGCTGGACGCGCTCGGCCAGACGCTGGCTGAGCGCCCCCTCCCCGACGGCTTTGCGCCAGACCCTGGCCCCGGGCGCTCTCCTGGGGGGTAATTTCCGCATCGCAGGGGAACTCGGCCGCGGAGGGATGGGGATCGTCTACGAAGGCTTTGATCTCGCCCTTCAGCGCCGGGTCGCGATCAAGCAGCTCCAGCGCGACTCGGCAAGCAGCCGCGAGGACCTGGAGCGCTTCCTGAGGGAGGCGAGGCTGGTCGCCAGGCTCAAGCACCCCCACCTGGCGGCCATCTACTCGGTCATCGAGGAGGGGGAGCTCTACCTCGTCTTCGAACACCTGGAGGGGCGCGCCCTCGACGCGGTCCTGGCCCAGAAGGGGAGGCTCGGCCTGGACGAGACGCGGGCGGTCCTGGGGGAGGTCTGTTCCGCGGTGGACTACGCCCACGCCCAGAAGATCATCCACCGGGACCTCAAGCCCTCCAACATCATGATCGCCTCGGACGGCTCCTGCAAGGTCATGGACTTCGGCATCGCCCACCAGGCCCAGACCCTCTCCAAGGTCACCGAGACCCTGGCCTCAGGGACCCCGCCCTACATGGCCCCTGAGCAGGCCCTGGGAGCCGTCTCCAGGGCCTCGGACCTCTACTCCCTGGGGGTAATGACCTACGAGATGCTCACGGGAAGGCTTCCCTTCGAGGGCCCGAACTTTCTGGAGCAGAAGCTGACCCGGGATTTCCGCCCTGCCACGCAGGCAAACCCCGGGCTTCCCAAGCCCCTTGACGACTTCTTCCGCCTGGCCCTGGAGCCTGATCCTGCCGGGCGCCCCGCTTCCGCGAGAGACTTCCTCAAGGCCTTCGAGACGGCCCGGATCCCCCTCAAGACCTGATTGTGGATTCAGCCGGAAATTGCTAGACTGGTCTGCATGACACCACAAGCCAATCCTCTCGTCAGCCTTGTCCCGATAGTCGCCATCTTCCTGATCTTCTACTTCCTGCTCATCCGCCCCCAGCAGAAGCAGCAGAAGGAGCATCAGAAGATGCTCGAGGGCCTCAAGAAGGGGGACCGTATCCTGACCACCGGAGGCCTCTACGGCACGATCGTGGGGATGAAAGGCGCGGACCTCGAGGTCCGCTTCGCCGAGAACGTGAAGCTCCTCATCGCCCGCTCGGCCGTGGCCAAGCTCCTGGCCCCTGCCGCCGGCGAGGCGGTCGCCTCCAAGGACGCAAGCCCTGTCTCCTAAGGTGATCGGCATCCGGCATTGGTGCGTCAGGCCTTTCCCCCTTGAGGGGGAGAGGTTTTAGGAGTAGGGGGGATGATGAAGGAAAACCATTGGCCGCCCAGTAATCCAGGAAGGGCAGGCGGCCAATGAGCAAGCTCCAGCTCAAGTGGCTAGGCGTCCTGGCCTCGGTCATCCTGGCCGTCTTCCTGCTCTACCCCTCGATCAACTGGTACTCCCTCGACCACGCCGAGAGGGGCAAGCTCGAGGCCTATCGCCTCAGGCCCAAGTGGCTCCTGAACCTGGGCCTGGACCTCAAGGGGGGGAGCCACCTCCTCATGGAGCTTGACGTCTCCAAGCTCGACCCCAAGGCCGACGTCAAGGACGCCCTGGACCGAGCCATCGAGATCATCCGCAACCGCGTGGACCAGTTCGGGGTGGCCGAGCCCCTGATCGCCAAGCAGGGAAGCCGCTGGATGGTGGTGCAGCTTCCGGGCATCACCAACTCGGCCCAGGCCAAGGAGCTGGTGGGCAAGACCGCCCTCCTCGAGTTCCGCATGGTGGACTCCTCGGAAGCGGCCCAGAAGGCCCTGGGCAGGATCGCGGAGCTGGGGAGCCCCTTCGCCGGAAACGAGGTCTCCACCGCCGCGGCCAGGCTCCTCCCAGAGGGCCTGGCCCTCTTCAGGGGCAAGGAGAACTCCCTCTATCTCTTGAAGAAGGAAGTCCCCCTCACCGGGGCCAGTCTCGAGACCGCCCGGGTGGAGACCGGGGGAGGCAACTACGGCCTGCCCATCGTGGCCTTCAAGTTCAAGCCCGAGGCCGCGGCCCTCTTCGCCAACCTCACCGGGGCCAACGTGGGCAAAAACCTCGCCATCGTCCTGGACGGGATCGTCTACTCGGCCCCCACCATCAAGTCCCGGATCAGCGGGGGAAGCGGGATCATCGAGGGGCAGTTCACGGTCGAGGACGCCAGGGGCCTGGCGATCGTGCTTAGGGCCGGGGCCCTCCCCGCCCCGGTCACCATCATCGAGGAGAGGACCATCGGCCCCACCCTGGGCGAGGACTCCATCCGCGCCGGGACCATCGCGATCCTGGTGGCCGGGCTCTTCATCTTCGGCTTCATGTTCTTCTACTACAGGTTCTCGGGCCTGGTGGCGGACCTGGCCCTCCTACTCAACCTCGTCTACCTGATGGCCTGCATGGCCTACTTCGGGGCGACCCTCACCATGCCCGGCATCGCCGGGATCGTGCTGACCATGGCCATGGCCGTGGACGCCAACGTCCTGATCTTCGAGAGGATCCGGGAGGAGCTGGGCCTGGGAAAGCCGGTGCGGATAGCCCTGGCCGCCGGCTACGACAAGGCCTTCAGCGCGATCCTGGACTCCAACCTCACCACCCTCCTCTCGGCCCTCTTCCTCTTCCAGTTCGGGACCGGCCCCATCAAGGGCTTCGCCGTGACCCTGACCGTGGGCCTGGTGGTGAGCATGTTCACGGCCATCGTCCTGACTCGCCTCATCTTCGAGACCTACCTCGCCAACCGTGAGGTCACCTCTCTGAGCGTCTAACATGATACAGCTCATCCCAAAAACGAACTTGGACTTCGTGGGCTCGCGCTACAGGTTCTTCGCCCTCTCCGGGCTCCTCCTGGGGGCAAGCCTCCTCTCCCTGGCGAGGCGAGGCATCAACTACGGCATAGACTTCACCGGAGGGACGGTGATCCAGGTCGCCTTCGAGAAGCCCATCACCCTCGCGGAGCTGCGCTCCGCCGTGGGCCAAAGCCGCATCGGGGAGGCCTCCCTCCAGAGCTTCTCCGGGACCAACGTCTTTTCCATCAGGATCAAGGCCGAGGAGGAGATGTCCGCCCAGACCATGGAGAGGGCCCTGGCCTCCCTCCAGGAGACCGTGGGGGGCAACAGGCTCCGCGTGGACCGCAAGGAGTACGTGGGCCCGGCGGTCAGCCGCCACCTCTTCCGCCAGGCCCTCTGGGCGATCGTCCTCTCCCTGCTGGGAATCATCGTCTACGTGGCCTTCCGCTTCGAGAACCCGGTCTGGGGGGTGGCGGGGGTGATCGCCCTGGGCCACGACGTCCTCGCGACCTACGGTCTCTTCTCGGTCCTCCAGGCCGAGGTGGACCTGGTGATCGTGGCCGCCCTGCTCACGATCGCGGGCTACTCGATCAACGACACCATCGTCATCTTCGACCGGATCCGGGAGAACCTGCGCTTGAAGCGCGGAGCGAGCCTCGAGGCGATCATCAACGACTCCCTCAACGAGACCCTCTCCCGCACGATCATCACCAACGCCACGGTCTTGAGCGTGGTCCTCATCCTCTTCCTCTTCGGGGGGAAGGTCATCCACAACTTCGCCATGGCCATGGTCTTCGGGGCCCTGGTCGGGACCTACTCCACGATCGCGGTCGCCACCCCCTTCGTCTACGAGTGGGCCCTCCGGATCTCGGGACGCGGCTCGGCCGCGGCTCCCGCCCCGGTCAGGGCGGCCAAGAAGGGCGGCCAATGAGGAAGATCAAGGGCTTCAGGCTCACCCTGAGGCTGCGGGAGATCCAGAGACGGGCCAGGAAGCAGGGCCTGGACCTTTCCTCGAGCGACCTGGGCGAGCCCGAGCTCCAGGAGCTCCTGGCCAAGGCGCAGAGGGCCATCCGTCCGGCCGTTCTCTTCGAGACCTTCCCCCACCCGGACCCGGACCTGCCCCTGCTCTCCCCCATCCCGGGCCTGGCCTACAGCCTGGTCCTGGCCACCCTGGGAGAGGGGCTTGGCCCAGTCACTGGTAGATTCGCCCAGGAGAATCCCTCCCTGGCCCCCCTAGGGCCGATCATCGAGGAGGCGGCCCTGGATGAGGCGGCGCGCTTCGCGACCGCCCTGATCGAGGAGGAGGCGGCCCGGGAGTCCTGCGAGCTAAGCCCCATCACCCCCCTCTCCGAGCCCGCGGCCCTCTCAGCGCTCCTGCGCAAGCTCGCGGGCTCCAAGATCGGGGTCAGCCTTTCCGAGGCCCGCCTGGCCCCCGCCTCCTCGCGCGCCCTGTGCCTGAGCTGGATCGCCAAGTCCAAGGCAAAAGGGAAAGCCAAGTCATAGCGTTGCGGTTCATCGCCCCCTTCCTCGCCTACGCCTACCTCCGCTTCGTGGGCCTGACCACCCTGACTCGGATCCGGGGCCGTGAGCACGTGGAGGCCCTCCACAGCCGGGGCCTCAGGTGCCTCTACGCCTTCTGGCACGAGCGCCAGGCCTTCTTCACCTACACCCACAGGGGCGAGAGGGCCTCGGTCCTGGTCAGCCGCAGCAAGGACGGCGAGATCATAGCCCGCATCATGGCCCTCTTCGGGATCGGCTCCTGCCGCGGCTCAAGCACGCGCGGAGGGGTGAGCGCCGCGCGCGAGCTCTCAAGGGCGCTCCAGTCCGGGCAAGACATCGGGATCACCCCGGACGGGCCCAAGGGACCCCCCCGCGAGGTCAAGCCAGGGGTCGTCGCCCTCGCGCGCAGCCTGGGCGTCCCCATCGTCCCGATCACCAACGCCCTCTCGCGCAGGCTCCTCCTCGGGAGCTGGGACCGATTCCAGCTCCCGCTTCCCTTCGGCAGGGCCCTGGTCCTCCATGCCCCCCCCATCCTGGTGGGACCCCAAGACGACCTGGAGGCCAAGGCCCGCGAGCTCAAGGAAACCCTGGACCGCATCACCGAGGAGGCCGACAGGGAGGTCCTGGGCCAATGACCTCCGCCTCCGCAAGAGGGAGCGGTATCCGACCAAGGA
>CAYLZQ010000060.1:0-969 GCA_964388045.1 uncultured Elusimicrobia bacterium
CTTCGGGATCCTGGAAACGGCGTCGTAGCGGAAGCGGACGATCCAGTCGACGGGCAGGAAGGGAAAGATCAGGCGCCCCATCTCCACGATGGAGGTGAAGCCGCTTTCCACGATGAGTCCCGCGCAGGGGTGCCTAGCCGCCATCTCCACGGCGACCGCAGCTCCCAGGGACTCCCCGTGGAAGACGAGGCGCTCCGGCGGGATGAGCTTGGCCCTGGTGAGCCATTCGTAGGCCGCCTCCGCGTCCTGGTAGGTCCCCTGCTCCGAGGGCCTTCCCGCGCTTTTCCCGTAGCCGCGGTAGTCGTAGAGGAGGACGCTTGCCCCGGCCCGGCGCAGGATCAGGAGCTTGTCCAGGCGGTGGCTGATGTTTCCCCCGTTGCCGTGGGAGAAGAGAATGACCGGGCTTTGAGGCCGGTTCTCGACGTACCAGGCGTGGAGGGTCTTCCCATCCGAGGCCTTGAGCCCGAGGTCCTCGTACTTGAGTCCGTAGCTTCCGGGGTGAGCCTCCAGGCCTCGGCTCGGGAAGTAGATGTTGGCGCGCTCAAACCAGCGCAGGCCGGCCCAGAGGAGGAGCCCTCCCAGGATCCAGGGGAGGATGGGAGGGACTGGGCTTGAGGCCGCCATCAGGCGCCTATGATTTTGACGATCACCCGCTTTTTGCGCCGCCCGTCGAACTCGGCGTAGAATATCTGCTCCCAGGGGCCCAGATCGAGCTTGCCCTTGGTGATCGGAAGGACAGCCTGATAACCGATCAGGGTGCGCTTCAAGTGCGCGTCCCCGTTGTCCTCCCCGGTCAGGTGGTGGCGGTAGTCCGCGACCGGGGCCAGGCGCTCGAGGAGCTCCATGAGGTCCTGCTTCAAGCCCTCCTCCTCGTCGTTGACCCAGATCCCGGCAGTGATGTGCATGGCGCTGACCAGGCAGAGGCCCTCGCGGACTCCGCTTTGAGTCACAAGCTCCTGGATCCTGGCG
>CAYLZQ010000060.1:979-8623 GCA_964388045.1 uncultured Elusimicrobia bacterium
CGGTGATGTTGACGAGCTGCTTTCTTTTCTCGGTTTCAAACCAGAGGTGCTCGGTCAGGGATTTCACGGCGAGAGGAGAAGCCAGGTGGCCAGGGAGAAGTAGACGAGGTTGGAGAGGAGGTCGGTGGCGGTCGTGATGAAAGGGGCGGTCGCGGTCGCGGGGTCGATCCCGAGCTTGAGAAACACGAGGGGCTGAACGGCCCCAAGCGTGGCGGCTGCGGACATCGAGACCATCATGGCGGCTGCGACCACGGCCGCGAAGCGCCAGCCGTAGGCGGGGCCGTAGAAGAAATGCGCGACGATCCCGACCACAAGGGCGTAGAAGAGCCCTATGATCGCCCCGGAGAGCACTTCCTTGAGAATCGGGCGGGCGGCTCGCCGGGGGTCTATCTCCCGGGTCGCCAAGCCCCGAACCATGATCGTGGCGGTCTGGGAGCCCACGTTTCCGCCCATCCCGGCGATCAGGGGGATGAAGGTCGCCAGGACCACGATCTTCGAGAGGGTGGGCTCGTAGTGTTTGATGACGTAGCTCACCGCGAGGCCCCCGAAGCAGGTGGCCACCAGCCAGGGCAGCCGGGTCCTTGCGATCTCGAAGGCGGAGCGGGAGTGGGTGACCGGCATCCCCGCCATCTTCGCGAAGTCCTCCTCGACCTCCTCCCTGGCCACCTCCACGATGTCGCGGTAGACCACGATCCCCATGAGCTTCCTGTCCCTGGCGATGACGGGCGCCCCCTTGAGCTTGTATTTCGCAAAGAGGTTGACCGCCTCCTCCTGATCCATCTCCGGGGAGAGGCTGATCGGAGAGGGGTCCATGAGCTCCCGCACCAGCATGTCGCGCGGGGCCACGACCAGGGACTTCAGGGTCACCACACCGGCCAGGTTCCCCGAGGCCTCCGCCACCAAGAGGGTGTCGAGGTAGGTCTCCTCGATGCGCCGCAGCCGGGTCGAGAGCTGGACGCGCTCCAGGGCCTGCCGGGCGCTCCAGCGCGGGTCCAGGGTCAGGTAGCGGCTGCGCATCAGAGCCCCGACGGTCTTGGGCGGGTACTGGAGGTATTTCTGGACCGATTCCTGGCCCCCTTTTTTCATGATTCCCACGAGCTGCCGGACCATGGGCTGGGGAAGCTCCCGGACCATGCGGCTGGTCTCGGAGGGGTCGAGGTCCTGGAGGAGGCGCTCCGCGTCGTGCCTCTGGAGGGAGTTGAGCAGCTCGACCTGGTGGTGGGGGTCGAGTTCCTCGAAGAGCTGGATGGCCCTCTGGCGGGCGCTCAGGCGGAAGATGGCCACCCTCTCCTCGGGGGCGAAGTGGTCCCAGCCGTCAGCCAGGTCCACGGGGCTGATCTCCTTCAAGGCCGTGCGCACGGAAACGAACTCGCGGGCCTGGAGGAGCTCCTTCAAATCGGAGAGATAGAGCTGGATCGTCTTCAAGGCACTCCCCTTATCTCCTCGAGGCGGCGTGCAGGGCCAGGCTCGTGAGGCGGCAGGCCGCCTCCATGAAGCGCAGGTCCTCCTCGCCGAAGGGGCCCGAGCGCTTGTTGATGAGCTCCAGGACTCCGGTCAGCTCGTGGTGGTCGATGACGGGAACGGCCAGGACGCTCTTGGTCTTGAAGCCCGTGAGCTCGTCCACCTCGCGCAGGAAGCGCTTGTCCTTGTAGGCGTCGGGGACCAGGGCGGGCTTGCGGTGGGTCGCGACCCACCCGCAGACCCCGGTCCGGATGTCCACGGCCGAGCGCGCGATGTCGGCCTCCGCCCCTCCGAGCACGGAGCGGGGCAGCAGGTGGCGCTTGGCGGGGAGATATTCGTAGTAGGTGGCGGCCTGGGCCCCCAGGGCCATGGCGAGCCGGACGATCAGCCCCTCCCAGACCTTGAGGGGCTCGGTCCGCCTGAGCCTGGAGTGAAAGTCGATGAGGTCGTAGAGGGCGGAGAGGAAGTCCTCGTGGGTCGTGGTCATCTTTTAACCTCTCTTCTTGCCTGTTTTTCCGCCTCGCCCCGGCTTCTTGCCCGAGGGCTCCCCTCTTGGCCCCTCGCCGCCGGGCTGCGCGGCCGCCTGCTGCCTGGAGCGCTCGGCTTCCAGGGTGGAGCGCAGGCCCTCGACGACGGCTCCCGCAAGCTCCTCCCGGAATTGGGGATCGAGAAGCATCTGCTCTTGTTCCGGGAAGATCAGGTAGGCGGACTCGAGGAGCACCGCGGGCATGGCGGAGAGGCGGGCCACCAGGAGATTGCCGTAGCGGTGGTTCTCTCCTGGCAGGGGAAGGCGCTTCTGGTAGGAGCGGTAGAGGGCCTCGGCCAGGGCCAGGCTGTGCGGGTGGTAGTAGAAGACCGAGTAGCCGCGGGGACGCGCGAAGGGATTCTCCCCGTCCGGGATGGCGTTGTGGTGGAGGCTCACGAAGAGGTCCCCCCTCTTCTCCACGGCCAGGCGCGGGCGCTCGGCGAGAGAGACCTCCTGGTCGGCGGCCTCCCGGGTCAGCACCGGCCGAGCTCCTTCCGCTGCCAGGCGCGTTTCCACGGCCTTGGCCAGGGCGAAGTTCAAGTCCATCTCCCGCGTGCCCAGGGGGCCGATGGCGCCAGGGGCCGAGGGCATGTGCCCGGGGTCCAGGATGATGGTCAGCCCCTGGAGGGGGGAGGCCGGGGGGGGGGCCAGGGCGGGAATCCGGCGGAGCTCAAGCCTTAGGGCTCCCTCCTCGAAGGAGGGCTGAAAGCCCCAGAGCCTGGCTCCCTGCCTGAGGCGGACCACGATCGCGACCACGCCCGTCGCTTCCTGCCTCCAGCGCACCTCCGAGACCAGGGGATCGTTTGAGTCATAGACGATCCAGTTGGTGTGGGCGGTGCTGTAGAAGAGCCGCAGGGTGAGGCCCGAGAGGTCCTCCGACTCCTCGACCAGGAAGGGCACGCGCTCGGTGAGGCCTATCCTCAGGGTGCTCGTCTCTCCCGAGGCGGAGGCCGAGATGGTTCCGACGACGGCCCGCGGAGGGGAAGTTCCCGGGGGCATGAGATCCACGTCCTTCATGTCCACCCAGGCTTCCAGGGCCTGGGAGAGGGCCACCTTCATTTCGCCGCCCGCGCGGCCGGCGCTCAGGAGCTTGGTGCCCGGCAGGGGGAAGGCCAGGTAGCCCTGGCCCGGGCCGGTCTTCAAGGTCGCGGTCGAACGTAGGACAGCGACCGCGGGCTCCCCCGAGGAGGCTGCCAGGCGCCCGAGGCTTTTCCCCTTCACATTGGACCAGCCTTCCTTGAGCCGGTATTCGACAGGGGCCGGCTCATGGTTTTCCCCGGCCTGGATGAGCCAGCTCGCCTCGTAGGTTCCTGGACTCGACTCGCGCAGGGGCTGCCAGGACCTTTTGCCCCAACGGGCCTGAGCTTGGCGGCCGGGGCTGGCGCGCAGGCGCGGGAAGAGCCAGTCCCCGGGGCGGAGCTCGATGTCAGTCCTGGGCCAGAGGGAATCCGGATCGAGGGCCAGGGGCTTAGCCGCAAGTAGAGGCGGCCGCGGGGTCACGAAGACCTTGCGTTCGTAAGCGGTGGTCCCTTGGGGGAGCTCAAGCAGGCAGCGGAAGCTGAAGGTCCCGGGCTCCACCGGAAGCCAGGCCAGGAAGCCTCCTGCCGAATGGACGGGGACGGTCTGCCCGTTGACGCTGAAGTTCGCCTTCGGGTCCGAGACAGAGCCCAGGATGAACTGGCCTTGGACTGAGGGCAGGCTCGCTCCTTCCGAGGGATAGACCACGCGGATGGGGGCCGTGGAGCGCTGGGGCGCGGGAAAGTCCTCCGCCCGCGCGGGGATCGCGGCCAGGGCCAAGGCAAGAGGGAGCCAGGCTGGGTTCACCAGGCTATTCTAGTACACGCGGCAAGGAATCCGCAAAGAAATTTTCGACCGGCGGCGTCAGCCGTTAATCGAACTGTAATGACAAAACCACAATCGCGCAACGGGCGGCGCTTGTCGTCAAGGTTCTGCAACTGCGAGGTCGCGGCATATCTTCCGGGCCAGGAAGTCCGCAATTTCGGCATGCCTGGGAACGGAAGAGGTTCTTCTGTTGGCTGGGTTCCAGAAAACGGAATGCCGTCCGCCTTCGCGCAGCAGCCGACAGCCGTTCGCCTGCAGATGGCGCACGAGCTCTTTGCGCTTCATCAAACGGCTATGTTGATGGGTTCTTCGAGGACCTTCCTTCCGTGACTGCGGTGGGCGAGATCTTTGTTGGACTCGAGGACGAGCTCGAGCGCCTCTTTCAGATTTTTCTTCGCCTCAGCCAAGGTTCTCCCCTGCGTGTTCACGCCAGGAATCTCCTCGACGTAGGCGACGTACCACTTGCCGCTCTTCACGTAGACGGCGCTGAACTGGCCGATCATACCCGTATTCAGTTTAACAGAGGCCCTGCGCAAAGTCAATGCCCACGCGGCACTCGTTTTCCCCCCTTTTGAGGCCTTAACTCCGAGGCCGGGCTCGGGCCGAAATGGTCACGAGCTGCGCGTGATAGCCTGGCTCCAGCGATTGCCACCCTCGATGGGGCGCGCCAGCTCCTCGTAATCCTCTAGGACCCAGCGCATTCTCATACCCATCAATACGAATGAGGCGCGAAAAAGGTTCCGTCCCTTTAACGGGTCCGTATTTGCGGCGCTGAAAGTAAGGTCCTTTTAAAAGGACCTTAACTTTTGCCAGCATTGGTAAGGTCCCTTAAAGAGGACACAAGGTGTTATTTTGAGTAGAATTTTGCGGCCAAAGCAGGACAGCCGCGGTTCAAGGACGGGAGCATGGGGGCTGGCCTCGGGAACTACGAGGGCGCGCCCTCGGACGGCAGCGCCTGGGAGCGCCCGATCGGACGCTTGCGCAGGAGAGTCATGCGGGGCCAAAGCTTCCAGGGGGGAGTGACGGATGGGCGTCCGGTCCGCCGCGGATCGGGAGACCCGGGCGAGGTGTACCCGGTCAACGGCTTTCGCCCGGCGCGCTAGGCGCGCCGAACGTTTAAATCGTAAATCCTCCCAAACCTATGCGCGTTTAATTCCTAACTGAAGAAGCGGAATATAACTCGACCTCACCCAGTTTTCCAGATGCTCGATAAGAGGCTTGGATCTGCGAGGGCCCCGATGAGGAGGAGATAGGCGAGACCTCCAGCGATTCTGTAGTAGGGATAGCGGGGCGTCGGGCCGAAGCTGGGGTAGATTTTCAGCAGGGCCTCGTAAACCCCACGGCTCCTCAGCCGCACCAAGCATACCAGCCCATAGGCCCACATCGTCAACCACACAAGCTTCACACACAAAGACCTTAGGATCTTCCGGCCGGCCCTTCTTTGGCCAATATCTGACGCGGTCCTGCTCCGGCTCATTAGGAGAGCCGCTTGATGGATAGAGCAGGCCTGAGCACGTAGCGAAGGAGGCGCTCAAGCGCCGCGCGGTCATCGGCCCCGACGCGGACCTCCCCGTTAAGCGAGAATCCCCCGTGAGGACGTGCGAGCATTTCCACAACGGACTCCTCCGCAACGGCCTTAAGCTTCAGCATACGCTTGAGAATCCGTCGGCGCAGCTCCCGGCTTAATGCCGAAAGCTCCTGGGCCGAGGGCTCCGGAGCCGGCGAAAACCTCACTCGGCCGTCCTCCAAGCTCAAGACCCCGTCGGATACCACGGCGTGGATGTGGACGTGCAGGTTCACCTTGGACCCGCAGCGCTTGCGATAGAACCGGGCCAGCACATCGGCCAGGATGCGGCTCAACTCCCCGGCGAGCGCCGGGTTGCGATGGATGAAATACCTCAGCCGCTTTGGGACCACCAGCACCCATTGCCGGTAGGGCACGCGGGGCAGAATCTCGGAGAGCGCCCGCTCGGTCTCGATCGCGGCCCGCTTGCCGTCGCAGGAGGGGCACGCCAGGCGTCGTTTGCAGCTGAAGGGCACGAACCGGTCCTGGCCGCACTTGCGGCAGAGATAGCGCGCCACGCCGAAGCGGGGGATGCCTCACTCAATGAAAGCTCGCAGGGAGTCCTCGGCGCAAGGAGAGGGGCGTGGGTCCGGGCCTTCGGGAGGTCCTGCCAAGAGAGTCTCAAGGTGGTCGAGGACCATGTTCCCAGGGTTTTGAAACTCCTGAAGGGCCGGCGGCGCAGTCGCGGGCCATCGCCTGCTACGCCGTGGCGACCCTTCTCCTGCCCGCCTGAAGAACCGGCCCCGGGCTCATCGAGCGAATTCCCCGGTATCACCCTGCGCTAGACCTCACCCATTTTCGAGACGGGTAATGAGGATGGAGCTTTGCCTGCGGAATCTGTCAAGGAAAAGGCTTCACGGATTCAGGTTCGCAGACGCAGTAGGCAGGAGGCGAGAGTTTGTCCTTGAACACCACAAGAGAGTGGCAGGCTTCGCCAACCACGGAAGGGGCGATGATGGCCTCGAAGCCAAGACGGCGGGCTTCCCGGGCGATGCCCTGGGTCACGGAAAAGTCACTCGTATCGATCAAGGGTTCCAATTCTATCTGGAGCTTCCGGCGGCAGGCCGCATCGTTAAGGTCCAGGCACCTGCTCAAATGCGCCCGGAAGGAGCCTGTCACCTGGGGAGGAAGGTCCCCTGCGCGGCCATGAACCTGCCGAAGTTTCTCCTGATAGGCGCACTCGCGGCTTTTGGAAAGGTAGAGAACCCCGAACTCGCCTTTGGGATTGTACCGCCAGGAGTAGAGGACCGTTTGGGCGGTTTCGTCGATCCCCGCGGCGAATCGTGCGTCCAGCATGCGATAGTACCTTGGCGACGGCGGGGCCGTCCCCGGCAGGAGAGCGTTCAATGCGGAAAGGTTCAAGCGGGGAATCCGTGGCGGATGGCTGACAGCAGGGCAACGACCTTATCCATCTCCTTGTCCGACCTCAGGCAAAGAATGGGAGCCACATCGTTGAGGTATGGGTTGGGCGTGGAAAGCCAGTGCTTGACGCCGGCAGGAGAAAGCGTCTTGCGGGCCTCATCAACGACCGTGGCGATGCGCTTGAGCGAAACAACCGTGGGCGTCCTGACCGTGCCAATTTTCCTGGAGGCCATGCGGTTGAGCTGCGCCTCGGCTATGCCCACGCCTTGGGCCAGGTTCTTTTCGGGTATCCCGGTAATACGGAGCAGTTCATGTATGAATATGCTGACGGCTTTGGCGGGGAGCATGTTGCCTTCGAAATGCAACGCTGCGGTCAGGCTGGTCATGAAGGATTACCTCGCACTTATACTATAACAGAGTATTGATGTTTGTCAATACATATTTGAAATAATCCAATATGCTTATCCACTTCACACCACCTGGCCTCAGAAATCCTAGACGACAACTGGCTCCAATTGGCTGTTAGAGCCAGAGTACGAGGGTTTGCCGTCGGCAAGATGGGTCATTTGGTGGCGTCAAGTGCATAAGCATATTGGCTCATTCTGGAAGTAGTATAACACGCCATCGGATTTCTTTCAATGGTAATTCGCGCGTAGCATTTCGCGCTCTTGCCGCCGGAGCGGGCGACGTGCGGGAAGAGCCGGGCGGGGCCCTTCCGGGAGAAGGCCCTTATGGCCTGAGCGGGAGCGAAGTAAGACTTTCTTTTTGGGCTTTGAGCCCGATTTTTGCCGCCTGGGTCAGGAATTCGCTCGCCCGCAGGATTTCCACCAAAATTGAGCGCACCGCTCCGAAACTCCCCAGGTTCCACCGGTCCTGATTCCCCAGGGCA
>CAYLZQ010000061.1:0-8584 GCA_964388045.1 uncultured Elusimicrobia bacterium
AGGCTGCAGTCGAGGGCAAGCCTGCGACGCGTGAGATGCTGGAAGCCCTCTACCGGGAGCAGATAGCGCTCAGCGGCGAAGCTGAAAAGGCAAAAGGATCCGCGAGGGAAGGTCGTTTTGAGAAGGAAGCGGATGACGCCAGCATCATGCCTGATCTGACCAGGGAGAACGGCCGGAAGCGAGGCGAGGAGCCTAACATTCTTGCCGCGATCTATGAAGAGCTGCTTGAAAAAGCCCCTGGAAGGCTTTTTGGGACGGCAGGCGTCCAGGATCTCGGAGCCCAGGACTGCGCGGTGCGTGCCACCTACAGCCGCCTCTTCAAGCCGGGTGATAAGCTATTCGGGAGCTACGAAAGCTTCCTAAGGAGGGTCCAGAAGTTGTTTCCTGAGGTCAACATCCTTGCCAAAGGGCTTTTACTCTCCGAGGTGAGCAGGCTGCAGGAGGCCCTGGGTTTCGAGGTCAAGAGGGTGCGCAACTACGGGAAATACCGGCTGGGGCAGCAGGAGCTCCTCTCCCTCTTGAAACAGGAAGGTCCGGTCTTCGCCAGCATCGAGGGAAAGCATGCCGTCGTGGTTGAAGCCGTGTTTGAGCGCGGCGGAGTGACCATGGTGAGCATGGTGGACTCCCTTTCTGGGGTCAGACGGGTCTTCAAGCTCTCCGAGCTTTCCGGTCTCGTTCATGAGGTGTTGACCATCGAGCCCAAGCCGGATCAGAGGGCCAAAGCCAAGCGCTTCATGGAGCAGGGGGAGGCTCAAGAGGCGGGCGGCGCCGCTCCCAGGGAGGCTGAAGCCAGGCTTGGCGCCGGTCTGGAGGAGGACCTGGGCCGGCTCGAGGCGTCCCTGCACAAGGAACGCATCAAGGCGGCGGCCCTGCGCAACCTCTCGGAGGCTAAGAAAGGCCCCGAGGCTGAAAGGCTTAAAGGATTGCTGGATGAGCAGGAAAAGGCGGTGGGCGAGCTTGCCCGCTCGGTCCAGTCGCTTGAGGAGAGTCTTCCTCCTCAGGCAAAACAAGCGAGGGAGGCCAACCTCATCCTGAAACTGGCCGCGGAGGCTGATGCGTTTCTGAGAGCGGCCTTGCAGGAGCGCGGCCTGGAAAAAGTCAAGATAGAATTCGGCAAGACTCCCTTTGACGAGACGGGGCCCGGGGCAAGCCCGGATATGCACTCGTGGGCACTGGTGGACGTGAAGTCGGGGAAGATCGTCTTGAGCGAGGGCTTGAGGGGCAGCGATCCCCCGGCCCTGGCCAAGATCGCGGCCAAGGCGCTCCATGGCTACCAGCCAGACAAGGTCAGCCTTGTAGGCGGCCTCGCCGAGACCGCGGCCCTGGCGAAATTCGTAGGGCATGTCTCTGAGAGCATAGACAGGATCGCAGGCGAGCTGCGCGCGGCAAGAGAGGGAGGCTCGGGGGATCCCAGGCTGGGCGGGCTTGAGGTCGTGAGGGAGCCGACGAGCCAGAGGGCGGCCCAACTGGAATCCCAGATTGAAGCGCAACTGGCTGAGCGCCTGCGCAAAGGCAGGGAGGCCCGCCCGCGGGAACAGGGAGAATCCGGCGAGGTCGGGGAATTCCTGGGCCGCGTCGGCGCGGCCACGGCAGAGAGAGGCAGGCCTTTGAGCCCGGAAGAGCTGCGCAAGGCTTATGGGGACTTCCTGAAAGAGAAGGGCCTGCCGGACAGTTTTGAGCTGAGGCTAAAAATTCAGAACGGGATCAAGGCCGAGATGGCGAAGCGAGACACCGCTCTCCCCAAGGCCCGCGCCTCCGGGCATCAGGCCGGGGAGGTCTCCCTGGAGGAGGCGGTCAAGATCAAAGAGGGCGAATTTTGGGCCGTCGTTGACCTGCGCGGAGCCAAGGCCGCGATCAAGACCAATCCCCACCAGACCCAGGATTACTACAGCGGCCTGATCAGATCCGAGCATGAGGTCCTGGTTCACCGCACCCCTGATGGAACCTATGAGATCCATCAGTCCCATCCTAGCCTTGCCCGCAACGAGGCCGCGCAAAGGCGGCTTAAGGAAATCGTGGACCGCGAATTCAACGAGCGCGAGGGCCGGCCGAGCCACGATCCCTTCTTGGAGCATCCCTCCATACGCAGGGACATCTTCCTGGAACGTCTCGGCGAGCTCTCGGCCCGTCAGGCAGAGGGGGCCTTGGGAGCCGCTGGAGAAGCCTCAGTCAAGCCTCAAGCCGGGCTCGAGAAGGCTCGGGCCGAGCTCCTGCAGGCCCAAGTGGCCCTGGCTCGGGCCCGCGGCAAGTCCGAGGGTGAGATCACGGAGCTGCGCGCCAGGTTGAGCAAGGCCCATGCAGAAGTTTTGCGTTTGTCCATGCCGGCTCCAGGGGAGCCGGGCACCGTCCGGAGGGGTGGCTTGGGTGATCTCCGCATGGGCGGCGAGAGCAGGCCCCAGCCTGCCTTGGAGGCTATCCTGAAGGCCGCAGTCGAAGGCAAGCCTGCCACGCGTGAGATGCTCGAAGCCCTCTACCGCGAGCAGATCGCGCTCAAGAAAGCCCAGGAAGCAGGGGAGGCACGCTTGGGCGGCGAGGGCCTGCCCCAGCCCGCGCTTGAGGCTATCCTGAAGGCTGCTGTTGAGGGAAAGTCTGCTACGCGTGTGATGCTGGATGCGCTCTACAAGGAGCGGATGACGCTCAACGAAGTTCAGGAGGGTCTTGACTCGCAGGTTTCCGAAGCCCGCATCCAGAGCCAATTGCGCATGCTCGAAAAGAAACTTCAAGATCAAGGCATCACGGATCCCGCGCTCAAAAAACGGATTGGGGAGGCAGCCGCCGACACGATGCGTATGTGCCGATAGGCTGGGAATGCTCATGCGACGAGGCTGGAAGTTCCTCGCGAAGAAGAAAGGGCTTCTTTCGATGCTTTTGATTATTTTCTTGCTTGCGGCCCTTCCAGCCTGGTCGAGCGTTGACGTTTACCTGGGCTTCATGGACGAGGAAGTCAACGATCTTCTCAAGACCTTGATCAAGCAGCACCCTGACAGGAGGGTCGTGGTCATCGAGCGGGGGGCAAGCGTGGCTTCGCAGGCCCGCTTGTTCGAGAAACCCTTGTCGGATTACCGGGGCGGCGCGCCGACGATCATCTCCACGCAGGACCCCGTCACCGGCGCCTCGCTCGAAGCCGAGATCGCCAGAGGCATCAAGGCGCAAGCGGAAGCGCCCGAGTACGCGGCGAGGCTTCGGTCGCTTGTCATGCGGCAAGGCGCCGCCCCAAAGACCATGCAAGCCGGGGGGCTCGACCCGACCATGACCATCGTGGGTTTTAATACAAGCGCCTCGGGAGACCCCATCGTGCTCATTCGCAGCCCCGAGATGGGCTTGCAGCCCGACATGGTAGCGGCGTACCTTGAGCCGTCGCTGGACGCTCTTCGGAGATTGGGCGCCGCCAGTCCTGAGAGAGGCGGGCTGCACGCCTCGGTTTACGGGACCGGAGGCGCCATAGCTCCGTCGCTCAAACCGGGCGAAATCAGCGGAGTGAAGGGGAGCGTCTACGTCGGCGCGCGGAAAGTCCCCGGTTCCGAACGCTACCTTGGCGTCATCGCGATCTCCGATGGGAAGTCCGACCCTTCCGATTTTTACAGACAGGAATTTACCGCGCGGGAAGAGGCGGAGTCCGCCGCTCGAAAGGCGTTTGCCGCGGGAAAGGAATTGCCCGCGATAAGCGGGCCGCTCAAGGGGAAAACGCTCGACGCAAGCGTGCGCGGCATCGATCCCGGGGGCAGGGGCGCGGTGAGCCTGACGCTTTCTTTCTTCGGGGGTGAAGACATGAAGGAGGCCGGTCGAGCCCTGGGGCTGGGGAACGTGAACATGGAGGATTACCATGTCCTCAACGCCCTCCGGGCCATGGTGGACACTTTCAATTTGGCCCGGCTTAATTGCGACCCTCATGAGATCACTCCTGCAACCGTGAAGCGGATGACGGAGTGGGGAAAGGCCGAGCGCTACACCATCTCGGCTTACGAGGACGCCGCCATCTGGGGATTGCGCGGCACTCCCCTAGCCGAGATGCCGAGATCCGCGCACTGGAAGGCCCTCAAAGGCATGCCGGAAGGAGAGCTCCAAAAATTGGCGATGCCCATACGGACGGCTTCGGGAGAACTCGCGGTCTTGGACCCATTCTATGCGGAGATTGCGACAAATTTCCTGCAAGACGCCTCTCGAGGAGAGGTGTTTTCGAGCAAGGAAGGGGGGAGGACGTTTTACTACTCCATCGTGAGCAAGAAGATCACGGACCGCCTCACCTCCGAGGAGCTCAAGGAACTGGGCGGGATCATGAAGGCGAAATCCGAGATCATCCAAAAAAAGGCCCAGGCCGTGCTCGAGAAGGCCAAGTCGGCCGGCACGCCGGCGGATTTTGAGGCCCTGAGAGTTCCTATCCGGGAGATATTGCTGGCCGCGGCCGATATGGAGATACCCGACGGCCCTTTGCGCGCGAAGATCGGGGACATCTTGGCGAAGGATCCGACGGCGAGAGGCAAGAGGGACTACTTCGCGCGGACCGGGCGGATCAGGTTGCTCGGCGCCGCGAACGCGGAAGCAACCGGGGAGACGACCAAGATGGAAGTCTGGGTTCGAGAAGGCAAATGGAATAAGAACTCGGCAAGGACCCTGGATCACATCATCGCCGAGCCCATCCTCAAGGCGATCGAGCCCTCGGCGGGGGCGCCGCACATTGACCACACGCTGCTCTCCCATGCCGCTGAAATGGGGAAGCTGTCTGGATCGAATGTGGACCGAGCGTTGTACAAGGCGACGATCACTCCTGGAACCCAGTTGACGTCGCCCCAGAGGGTGATGGCCGAGAACGCGCGGCTTGCGGGCGTTGTCAATGCGCATGCCAGGGTCGGCCGGCTGGTCCAAGAGCTCGTCAGCGCGCATAAAGTCGAGCGGAGCAAAGCCGAGAGGATCCGCGACCTGCTATTGGCCCCCTGCCGGTGAAACCTGTTGGCGTCCGGACGCTGAGAACTTCGTGATGGATAAGCCCGGGCCGCTTGAAGCAGCTTGCCGATGAACGCCTTCCTGACCCCAGGTCTCGGCGGCTTCGGCCAGTTTGAGTTCCAGGGCTCTGACCCTCTCCCTGGCCGTCATGAGGCGGTCCACCAGGGCCTTGGGCTCCTCGGGGATCTCCGCGATCTCATCCTTCGCCTGGAGCTCCGCCTCGGCCTTCCCGGCCTCGCCCCTGGCATGCGAAAGGGCCCGCTCAAGGGCCGTGAATAAATCGCGCTTGGCCTCGGCCCTGGTTTCGACCATCTGCTCGTAGTTCCGCTTGCCGGAAGCCGCCCGGAGCTCCAGGTCGGCAAGCTCCAGGAGCGTTTGCGCCAGCACGAGCGCTCCGTCGTTAAGGATTTCCGCCTCTTCCCGCATCCGCTGCTCGTCTCGCCGCTCTTCCTCGCTTAATCCGAAGGCCTCGTAGGCTTCGACAAGCTCCATCATTTTCGCCTTGTCCAGGCCCTCTCGGAAGCTTTCGGCCTTGATCTTCCTGCGCCCGAGGTAGTTGGCGAAGCCAGAGCCCTTGGCCCGGCTTTCCCTGACGGCCTTTGAAATCGCGACATCCCTTTGGGCCTCCTCTTCGCTCCCGGCCGCGCGCAGGACGCGGTAGCGCTCGGCCGCATGCTTAGCGTCTTTGAGCTCCAGATCCCAGAGAAAGGGAGTGGCTGGGAGCTTCCCCGCATTGATCCGCTCGAGCTCCAAGTCGAACTCCTGCCGGCTCATCCCCTTGACCCTGCGCCACTCCGCTTCGAGGAAGCCGGCCTCCTTCACCTTTTTCAGGATCAGGGGCTGGGAGGCAAACCGCTTTCTCTCGACCGCAACGGCTTCGTCCGCTTTCTTTATCGTTTCTTGTGCGCGCAGGAACTCCTTTTGGACCCTCTGGCGCTCGGCTCCGGCCTCACGGAGCCTCTGCCTCGCCTCCTCCCAGTCCCTTTCAGGAAGGGGAACCCCGCGGCATCTAATGGATTCCATCAGGCTGATCCGGGAGTCCTGCTCTTTCTCTGCCGCCCTCGCCTTCCCGAGCCTTTCGGCCGGTCCCTCAGCCGCCCTCTGAGCCTCCAGGCGCCGAGCCAGCGTCTCTTCCAGGGGGTCAAGCCCTCTCGTTTGCGTGAGCGCGGCCTGACCCTCCTCTTGCGTGGCCGACTCCGGAAGTCTTGCCTCCCCCTCGCCCAGAGGCGGGCCCTTGCGGGCTCTCGTGACAAGCAGGAGGAGCTTGTCCCAGGCCAGCCTTAAGCCTCCCTCCCCCTGATGGGTGGAGGGGAAGTCAGCCCCCTGGGCCGGCTCCGGGGGGAGGACCCGGGCTGCGGCCGCCGGCTTGGCCGCATCAGCCAGGGCGCCGGCCGCCTCGGGAAGGAGGACCTCCTTGGAGCGTGGGGTGTCCATTTCGATGGCTTGGACGTTGAGCGCCTGGGCGGAAGGGAGGGCAATGGGGCTGGCCGCCAGGGGAGTTCCAGTCTTAGGAGCGTTCTCGACCTTTTCCGGGCCGAGGGCTAGGTCAATTGGGGTGAGGTTGATCGGCGCTTTCACTCGCTCAGGAAGCCCAATGACCATCAACGGGGCCTCCCGCGAAGGGGTGCTTTTGGTTCTGCCTATGCCCTCGCCTGCCCGGAGGGGCATGGGAAGGGCCGGCGCAAGCAAGAGGGCAACGGCTGGGAACCTCTTCGCGAAGGGATAGAGGGTTATCACAAGCTCCTGGTCTCCCTCCAAGATCAGCCGGTTGAAAGGCCGATTATGGCGGTCGCAACCCTAGCGGCAGTCGCCGTTATGAGGGCTTTGCCTTTCGGTTTTTGCCGGGGCCTTTGACAGGCTCAGGCGCCAGCCTTCCCTGCCGTCCACTTTTTCCTTCTTGAGATATTCGCTCGCCCTGGCCGGGATCCCTTCAGGCACTTCCAGGCCGGCCACCTGCCCGTTCTCCAGGGTGGCGCGGAAGGTGATGTCGTCCTCGTTGGTGAAGCATAGGCTCCCGACGGAATCAAAGTACATCTCCGTGAGGTCGTTGTCCACGTAGCCCTCTTTCTTGACCTTGGCCCGGATGGCCGCATCCCTGAGCAGCCGCTTCTTGCCCCACTGGTCCTCCAGGGTGTCGAAGACCTTGTGGAAGGAGTTGCTCCTCAGATCCAGCCAGAGGATCTGCGAGGCGAAGTCCAAATGCGAGATGTCGTCGGCCAGGAGGAGGACCCCGGAGCCCCCGGGGAGGGGGAGGGCCTGGCGGATGAGCCAGTCTTTCGTTGGGAGTTTGAGGTTGGCGGGCTCCCCCGCAGCGTCCTTTTCCCAGACGAATATGCCGTCGCGCTCCGTCACCAGGATCTCCAGATCCTTCTCAAGAGGGGTTTTCCAGGATTCAGGGATTCCGGCCGGGACAGCCTGGGGCGCCGCATTCTCCGACTTCGCCTCCTTGACCAGGTCCTCCGCGGACTTGTAGGAATCCTCCAGGGTCTGGGCGAACGCCGCGGCCGGGAGCAGGCCCAGGGTCATGGCGCACATCCTACTGACATCCTTGAGATTCGTTTTCATCGGCGGCCCTCCCAATCGTTTCCGCGTCGCCCGAACAAACCCTTTGGGCAGGATTAAATTGTAGCAGCAACCTCCCTTCTGGGCCTGGGCCCTTTGGCCCAGGAGCAGGCCGCCAATCGGACTAGAGTCAAATGGGACGCAGGTCGCAGGAGGCCATGACAATTCCATGACAAGTCGCTGCCTCCCGAGCCCGCGGCCCGCGGGGGCTTCGGTCCCTTGAAAGGATCGGGGGCCTCTGGTATACTTCTTTCAGGGGTTTCCGATGAAAGCGGAGTATCTCTATCACGCCATTCTGGAAAAAACCGACATGGGCTATGCCGCTCATTGTCCGGAATTGCGCGGTTGCTGGAGCCAGGGGCGGACGAAAGAAGAAGCCCTGGACAATATAAAGGACGCCATCCGAACCTATCTCGAATCCCTCAAGGATGTTCTCCGCAAGAAGGAAGTGCGGACGGTCAAGATCGCCGCATAAAGGATGCGCCCGCCTCTCCTGTCTCATAAGCGGGTGATGCGCGCCTTTACGCGCGCGGGCTTTCACGTCATCCGTCAGGGCAAACACATTTCCATGTGGAACGGGGAGACCATGATCATCATCCCCCGCAGCGATCCTGTGGATCCCTGGACCCTCAAGGGGATCATCCGGGATGCGGGCCTGACCATCGAGGAATTCATCGACCTGGTTTAGTTCCACCTAAATAGAATGGACGAGCCAGCGTTTCATCAATGCGGAACTATCTTTTGGGCATCGCGCTTGTCTGCGCGGTAGGTTTCGCCTTGGGCGTTTTCTCAAGCCGCCGCAAAGCCAGGGCGCCTGAGGAGGCAAATGGCCCTTTCGAGGTCATGCCCATGCCTTCCGAGGCTCCTGCCAGGCCGAATCCCTTGACGCCTCGGCCTGTGCCGGCTCAGCCAGAGGCTGAGGCGGCGCGCGCTAAAGCCGCCATGCAGGCAGGGCAAAGACAGACCCCAAGCCTTTCCAATGAATGGGTGAGGGAGGACAGGACGTTCCGGTCTTTGCTGGCAAGTCCGGCCGGTTTCATGCTGCGGCGGACCCACCTCGGCAGCCCCAGGAGGCTTGAGG
>CAYLZQ010000062.1:0-8545 GCA_964388045.1 uncultured Elusimicrobia bacterium
GAGCTTCCTTGCGCAAGGCCTAGGGCTCGAGATCAGGGAAAGCCGGGCCCAGGACCGGAAAAAAAACGAGGGAACGATCGCCTCGGCCCTGGAGCTCAAACGGCCCGGGAGCCGGATCAAGGAATGGAGGCTTGCCTCGGCACAGCTCTTGAGAAACCAGCCGGGGCTTCCCCTGACCCAGGCTTTGGCGGAAGCCTTTGCCAAGACCTACGAGCTTGAAGCCCAGGAGGTTCAAAGGTTGCGATCCTTCCTGGAAGTCCCCTCAGCCAAGCTCGAGCTTCCTTGGCCCGACTCCAAACTCGAGTTCATGATCGAGCTTGACGGCAGGCTCTACGTGCACGGCCAGTCCTCGGACGAAAAGAAATTCTCTTTCGTGAAGAAGCCTGGGAGGGGTTGGTCCCGGCTGAATGGTCCCCGCTCTCAGAGTTGGAGTTTCAGCGTCAAAGCCCTGCAGGGCAAAGCTTACGCCATGAGCCCCCAGGGGTTTCTCTTCTTGATGAAAACCAATGAGGGAGAGCCCTTCGTTTACCCGGCGAGCGATCTCAGGCAGCTCCTCCAGGTCGGCCCTAAATTCTACGCGCTGACCAGCCGGGGGCTCTTCTTCCTGGATCCGGCCAAGGGCGCCTGGGAAGGAGACGAATCTACCAGTTACGACTACTTCAAGACCATCGTGGAATTCAACGGCGAGCTTTATGCCGTCAAAAAAGAGATGGACGGCAAGCTCTACCGGATGAAGGGCGAGCAGCCGAATCCTTCGTGGCTCCCGGTGCTTCACGAGGCAGGATTCGTCCATTGGATCGCAAAATCGGAGAAAGGGCTCATCGTCATCACGGAGGAGGGGCTCCATCTCTTTGACGGCAAGAACTGGCTCAAGACCCAGAGCGTGAATCCCGGCTTTTTCTCCCAGGCCGTCGCATACCAGGGGCGATGGTACCTGGTCACCAACCACCTATCCCTCCTCCAACTGGACCAGGGCCGCTTGAGGGAACTCCCTTTCCCGAACTGGGTCGAGACTATGGCAGTGCATGACGGCAAACTTTATGCCGCCTGGAGGGGCGGCCTCTGGAGGCTCGACTTTCCTTTTCCCTGGGACTGGCAGCAGGTCCTCGAGCAGGACCTGACGCAAACGATTCGGAAAATCGCCGACCAAAAGGGCGCTATTCCCGGCCCTCAGGCAAGCGACAAGCTTCTTGAAACGGAGGACGGCCGCAGCCTCCTTTCAGGCCTCCTGAGCAGGGCGCATCTCCTGCTCATGGCCGCCGCGGCCTGGATCCTGGCTGCCGCAAGCTCCCTCAGCCGGTTGATCGGGAATCTTCCCCTGGGCCACGGCGATCCTCCGGACGATATTTGGCTCAAGCTCGAGAGCTTCCTTGCGCAAGGCCTAGGGCTCGAGATCAGGGAAAGCCGGGCCCAGGACTGGAAGCGAGAGGTTTCTCGGATCCTGAAAGAGAATCCCTCAAAACCCCTGGATCAGGCCCTGACAGAGGCCTTTGCCGCGGCCTACAGGCTCCCAGGCCAAGAGAGCCAGGCGGCCTCTCTGCTCCAAGGAAAACTCCCGGCCTGGATCACGGACTCCAGCCCCTTCCGCGCCATCCTTGCCTCGAAGGGAAAAATCTTCGTGGGCAGCAATCAAGGCCTCTACGTCTGGGGCGCAGGCGGAGGGTCCTGGTCCGTCCCTGATATTGACAAGTCCCTGGTCACCTCCCTGGCCGAGTTCGACGGGCAGATTTATTTCACTTCCGGCTTGACGAAGATCCATCGTTACGACCCGGAAAGCGGCCTGACCAGCGAAGCGGCAAGCACGGAAAAATTTTGGGCGCGCTTCCCAAGCCCGGACCTTTTCATCGAGGACCTGAAAACCTTCCAGAACAGGCTTTACATAGCGACCTCAAGAGGAGTCTACGCCTTCGAAAAGAAATCCGGGCTGAGAAGGCTTTTCGAGATACTAACCCTGCGCTGGAGCCCTCTGCGCCGGGCGGGCTCCCTGAGGGGCGCAAAAAAACTGGCGGTGATCGACGGCAGGCTTTACGCAGCCACGGAAACCGGGATTTTCGTCCTGGAGGGAAGGCGCTGGAGGGAGACCCTGCAAGGCCTCACGGAGGTCCAAGGGCTTTACCACGCTGGAAACGAAATCTACGCCATAAGCAGAAGAGCCGTCTACCGCCACGAGCAGGGCTCCTGGAGGCAGGAGGAGATCCCAGTCGTTATGGTGCGCGAGATCGCGGAGTTAAACGGCAAGATCTACGCGGCCACGACCCAAGGGGTTTATGTCAGGGAAAACGGCGGGTGGGAACCCGCGCCCTGGAACGTCGGGTCGGCCATGACCCTCGGGGCCATGGGAGATGCCCTGCTTGTCGGGAGCCTCATGGGGCTCTATAAGATCTCAGCGCGGAACACGGAGCTCCTGGGAAGCCCTTGGAGGGATCGCCTCTTGGCCGGGATCGGGAATTCCTTGGATCAGGCCAGAGCCCAAAGGGATTTTCCCGCCTCGATCCATGACCAGGAAACGGAGATTCTCAAAGGGGAGGATGGCCGGGAGCTTTTCTCCTCTTGGGGCCCCATGACCAGCATGGCCATGGGGATGGCCAGGGCTTCCGGCTCGCGCTTAAGTTTCGCAGGGGGATCGCCTCGAACGCAGCCAAGGGTCTCCGCTGAGTTCTGGCGAGACCTGGAGGATTGGCTTGCCAAAGAGCTCTCCCTTCCGCTTTTGGAAAAAACCGAAGAGTGGAGGCAAGAGGCTGCGCAGGCTCTCAGGGAAAACCCGAGCCTTCCGATCGAAAGGGCTCTGGCTGTATCCTTCGCCGAGACCCACGGCCTCTCCGTTGAGCAGGCCCAGCGCGCCTGGTCTCTGCTTGCAGGAGAATGGCAGGCTGAGATGATCGACAAGCGCGAGCTCCATCATCTCTTGGCTTCCGGGGACAAGGTCTATCTGGCCAATGGAGGAGAACTCGCGAGCTGGTCCGAGGAAAAAGGAATGGAACCCATCCTCCCGGCCGGACGAAACTCGGGCCACATCGGCTTTCTCACCGAGCTTGACGGAGACATCTATTACGCCCTGCGCTACTCGGAGATCTACCGCTACTCGCCTTCAAGAGGGACGACGGCCAAGGTGGCTCAAACCGACACCAAAAGCAACAGACGCTCAGCAGGCCCTCTCAAGGGCGTTTCGGTCACGGACATGGCGGCCCTGGGCGGAAGGCTCTTCGTAGGAACAGGGACAGGGGTCTTCGCCCTGGAGAAGGGGTCTTGGTCCCGCAGGCTCTGGAGGCTGCTGACCTTGCGCTGGAGCCGTCTCAGGCCTGTGGGCTCCATCGAGGACGTCAACAGGCTGGCGGTGGTCAACGGCAGGCTCTACGCCCTGGCGGCCTCCGGGATCTTCGTCCTTGAAGGGGAAAACTGGAAGCGCGCCTTCGGGAAGACTGAATTCGCTAAGGGACTCAATTATTCCGAGGGCCGGGTTTACGCGACCGGAGCCAACTCCATTTATTCCTTTCAAGGAGACCGCTGGGTGGAGGAATTGCGCCTTCCGGGAGTCTGGATCAGCGACCTGGCTGAAATATCCGGAAAGCTTCATGCCGCCACGTACCGGGGACTCTACGCCAGGGAAAGCGGAGGCTGGGAAAAGCTTCCTCTCCAGGCAAGGCTCATCCAAAGGATAGTCCCCTTCCGGGACGGTTTTCTCCTGGCCACGAGGGACGGGCTCTTCTTGGTCAACCGCCGCAGGCCGGCCATGGGAGAAGACTGGAAGGAGCGGGCCATGCAGGATCTGATCCCCGCGATCACAGCCCTGGAAAGGAAACGTCCAGACGCGGAAAGCCCTGAGGACCCGGAGGAAGGCTTGCTCTACCAGGACGGACGAGCCCTGTTTTAGGCCTTGACATTCTTGCCTTTTCTGCTACCCGTATGGTGAAAAAGGGGGGCTAGGAACATGAAAAAGCTCTTGGGTGTCATGCTTTTTGGTTTAGGTCTTGGATTGCTGCTGCCAGGATCCGCGCAGGCCTGCTGTCGATTTTCCTGCGCGACATGCATTGAAGGATGCGTTGAAGTATGCCGGGGGGGGGTTCGCTCAATGTCAATGCGGGGCTGCCCAGAAATGCGGAAACAGAACCTGTCCTCACGGCCAGGTCTGCTGTAATGCAAGCTGCGGGATCTGCACTCCGCCTGGCGGCGTCTGCACCCAGGAGTTCTGCACAACCGCGGCTTTGAGCGTCTCCCCGGAGGATCTGCTCGCTTCCCTGGTCCTGGAGGAGTCCGACTCGGAGAAGAGCATAAGCTGCGAGGAATCCCTGTAGCAGGCTCGGGACGTCTTCAGTCCCTATTCAGGGATTGTAGGGCTGCACTGGCGTAAGGGGCAGGGGGGAGAACTCGGCCTTGGGGGCCGGCTTTTCCCGTGGGATTTTTTTGGCAGCCTTCCTGAGTATTTTCTTGGGCTTGCGTGGAGCCTTTCTCTGAGCCCCCTTGGCTTGAACCTTGCTCATCCCCTCAACAGGAACCTTCCGCTCTGCAGGCTCCTGGGCAAAAACAAGCCCCCCAGCCAGGCACAAAGCCAAGCCCAGGGAGCCCATTTATAATGCCGTCATTCCGATACAGCCGCGGTTTGTCGTCCGCCCTTTCTCAGGAAGGACAAAATCCCGTAAGAACCAGGGCAGTAGTAACCAGTTCCTTGAATAGCAACCTCTCAGGGTCACTTCGTCCACATATTTATGGCCTGGGGTGGTGACATGAGAATTGCCGCTACCAGCAGTAGTCTCAGTGAGTTCGATCTTCTGCTCCCCACCGGACACGCTTCTCCAGGCTCCGTCTATTTCCTTCGCCCCACTAAGTTCTGCCGTGAATGGCTTGAGCTGGGCGTAGGCGTCCTGCTTCGCCGCATACGCAGCTCTCGTCTCGAACGCAAAGGCTCCAAGCCCTGCGGCAACCGCCAAAGCCAGCAAAATTTTCATATGACCATCCTCTTTTATCTCGTGATACTATAAGCCCAAATCCAGGTTTTGTCAATATTTTTTTTCGTATCATGCCTCCAAAATATGGCAAAATAGAGCCGTGAAGGAACTGATCTTTTTCCCGTCCTGGAAGGACCGCGGGGATTACACCAGGCGCGTCTACGAGATCTTCAGGGAGCACCTGGCCAAGAACGGCCTGCGCCTGACAGACCAGAGGCGCCTGATCCTGGACTACTTCCTCAAGTCCGACCGGCACTTGAGCCAGGAGGAGATATACCGGGCCCTGAGGCGCCACGGCCTGGGCCGGGCCACTGTCTTTCGCACCCTCAAGATGCTGGAGGCCTGCAGGCTCGTCAACCACGTGATCGGGAGCACAGGCACCCCGCGCTTCGAGGTGAACCTCGAGAGGCCGCACCACGACCATTTGATCTGCGTGGAGTGCGGCCGCATCCAGGAGGTGCGCTGGCCCAAGCTCGAGCGGATCCAGGAGAAGACCTGCCGCAGGTTCGGCTTTGAGCCCAAGTGGCACCGCCACGAGATCTTCGGGCGCTGCCGGGACTGCGCCGGGAAAGAAGCGTAGCAAGCCTTTCCCCTCTTGAAAAGACTGCCCCGCTGCCTGACCCTCTCGGGAATCAGCATCCTGGCCTGCGCCCTCTTCTACCTTCTCGCGCTCCTCGAGCTGCGTGAGAGCCAGGCCTGCGCCCTGACGGTCGCCCTGCTCCTCTTGGGCTTGCTCCTCCTGCCCCGAGACCAAGAATCCTCACTGCCCTGGGTCCTGGCCTCCCTCTGCGCGCTCGCCTCAACCTGGATCCTCCTCCCCCTGGCCGGGGCAAAGCTCACCTCTTTCTCCGGGCTCTTCCTGCTTGCCTGGGGTCTTGCCCTGGAGCTGCGCCGCGCCCGCAAGCCGATGCTCACGGCTTGGGGCCAGCCACTGCTCTGGGCCCTGGCCGCGGGAGCCTCTGTAGCGTGGGCACGCTGCCTCTCGCTGCTCCTGGGCAGCCCCTTTTACGCCTTCGGCTGCCTCCTCTCCGCCCTGGCCCTGGGAGCAGGCCTGGGAAGGCTGCTGGCGCGGAGGCTCCGGCAGGAGACCGCGGCCTGGGCCTTGGCCATGACCGGGCTCCTCGGGATACTGATCCCGCATTTCCTGAGGTTTCTCGGGATCAACTCAGGCGCGGCGCGTTATCTCCACCTGCCCCTGGGCTCCCTCTGGGACATATTCTTCATCGCCGGCCAGGCCTGGCTGGCCCTTGCGGCCTGGGCGACCGGGCTTAGTCTGGCCCAAGAGGCCTCTCAAGAGGCCCCTGGGCGCGCAGCACGTGACGCCCTGGCGCCCTCCTTTAGCGCCGTGGCGTCAGTACGCGCGCTCCCGCGCGCAGCACGTGACGCCCAACGCAATGACCTAGCAGGGCTCTTTGGCCTCGCAGGGCCTGCCTGCGCTCTTGCTCTGATTCCCAGGATCGGCCCGGCCGGCGCAGCAGCCCTCTTCGGCCTCCTCATCCTCGCCCATGGGCTCCTTAAGAAGAAGGAGATTCTGGGCCCATGGACCGCAGCCCTCCTCCTGGCCTGCGCCTGGCTTTCTTGGATGGTCGGGGATCCCTTCAAGGACATCTGGATCACCCGCTTGAACTCCGCCTACCCGGGAGGGGAGTTCCTGGCCCTGCGGGAGGACGGGGATGAGGCCCTGGGAGTGTACCGATTCTCCCCCGGGACCCGGATCCTCCTCAGAAACGGTTTCCCCGACTTCAAGCCCGAGGAGGCGGCCAGGCGCCAGGCTCACCTGCCCCTCCTGATGCTTCCTTCCCCGCGCAAGGCCCTGCTCGTCCAGACTCGCCATCCCATGACCTTGAGCGCGGCCCTCAGCCACCAAGTCGAGGTGACGCTCCTGGACCCCCACCCGGCCCTGGCCGAGATCCTCAAAGCCCAGGCTGAGGGAAGCTGGGAGCTCCCGCGCGAGCGCTTCACCTGGGTCAAAAGCCCCCTGCGGCGCTTCCTGCGCGGCCCTGTAACTACTCACCCCCCCCGCGGGGAGGTGAGTACGTACCGAGGGGACCAGGCGCCGCAGGCGCTCGTCCCCTCCCCGCGGGGAGGGGACGAGCAGTGGGGAGGGGGAGGTAAGCAGTTACGCGGCCCTTCAAAAGGGGAATACGACCTCATCCTCCTGGAGCTGCCTGCCCCGGCCTACGGCCCCAGGGCAGCCTTCCAGACCACCCGGGAAAGCCTGCGAGCGCTCCGAGAGCGCCTGGCCCCTGGGGGAATTCTAGCGGTCCGGATCCCTCTTCCGATCTTCGAGGAGAACTTGAAAAGGCTGTTGAGGGCCGCCCAGGGGGGCTTTCCCCATTCCGGGCTCCTCAAACTCCCGGGCTGCCTTCTCCTGCTGGCATCCGAGCAGCCACTGGAGACAAGCCCCCGGACCCTGCTTTCCCGCATCCGGGCCGGGATCCTGATCGACGACTTCTCACTGCCCGAGGAGATCCGCAAGGGCCTCCCCTGGGTCCAGCCCGGGCGCCTCGCTGAGGGAAGCTCCCAGACTGACGACCGCGCCCCGAACGCCTTCCCTCTCTCCGAGATCCTGCTCGGCAGGCCGCTCCTCCGCCGTCTGAAATCCCCGCTTTCATGATATAATGGACTGGCGAGACGCCGCCGGGGGATGAAGAAATTCAAGTACGGCTGGTTCGGGGACGGGGGCCTGGGCGAGAGGATGATCCAGGCCATCCTGGAGGGCCATAAGACCGCCACCGCCTGCCCCGCCTACGACCCGGAGGACGCGGGGCTTGAAGTCGGCGACGCCCTCGAGCTCGTGGACAAGCACGGAAGGGCCCGGGCCACCCTCCTCGTGAGGGAAATCGAGCTGAGGCCCTACGGCAGCTTCGACGAGGCCCTGGCCGCCCGGGAGGGGACCGGCCTGGAGGAGCTGCGGGAGCGCCTCGACTTCGCCAACGGCCGCGAGATCAGGCCCGACGAGGAGATGCGCGTCGTCTATTTCGAGCTGGCGCAGCCCCAGGCGGCTTTGAAAAGCTAGATAGGACCCCGGGGGCAGGCGGACCATGAAGCTTCACACCATCACTCTCGGCTGCCAGATGTCGGAGGCGGACGGCTCCGAGATGTCCGAGCCCCTCTTGCGCCGCGGCTTCTCCCGGGCCGGGACCCACAAGGAGGCGGACGCCATCCTCATCTCCACCTGCACCGTGCGCCAGCACGCTGAGGACAAGGCCCTCTCCCTGATCGGCTCCCTGAGGGAGTGGAAGGAGAAGGACCCCCGGCGGATCCTGATCGTGGCGGGCTGCGCGGCCCAGCGCCTGGGGGGCCTCATCCGCGAGCGCTTCCCCCACGTGGACCTCGTGGTCGGGGCAAGGTCCATCGAGAGCTTCCCCGAGATCGTGGCGAAAGCCCTGGGGAGCCGCTTCGACGCCTTGCTTGAGGACCGGGAGGCCTTCCCTCAAAACCCCAACCCCCTGCCCGAGGGAAGGGTGACGGCCCACCTCACGATCATGCGCGGATGCAACTACTCCTGCTCCTACTGCATCGTGCCCCTGGTGCGCGGCCGCGAGCTCTACCGCCCCGCGGAGGAGATCCTGGAGGAGGCGCGGCGAAAGCTCGAGGGG
>CAYLZQ010000063.1:0-8485 GCA_964388045.1 uncultured Elusimicrobia bacterium
CATCCTCCAGACCCTGGTCTTCGTGGCCTTCCTCTACCTGCTCCAGTACGGGGGGGGCTTCGCCCGCTTCCGGAAGGCCAAGATCGCCGCGGCCAGGGTCAACATCCGCTTCCCGGACGTGATCGGCCTCATGGAGGCCAAGAGGGAGGCCTGGGAGGTGGTCCAGCTCATCAAGGACCGAGCGGCCTTGAGGAGGGTGGGGGGAAAGATCCTCCACGGAATGCTCCTCATCGGCCCCCCGGGCTGCGGCAAGACCATGCTCGCCAAGGCCATCGCGACCGAGGCCGGGGTCCCCTTCCTCTCGACGGCGGGCTCCGAGTTCGTGGAGATCTTCGTGGGGGTGGGGGCCTCCAGGGTCCGCAAGCTCTTCAAGCAGGCCCGCCAGTACTCGCGGGCCTACGGGGCCTGCATCATCTTCATAGACGAGCTGGAGGTGGTGGGCAAGACCCGGGTCTTCATGGACGCCTTCGGGGGCTCCTCGGAGTCCAACAGCACCCTGAACCAGCTCCTCGTGGAGATGGACGGCCTCACCGACGAGGACCTTCACGTGGTCGTGATCGGGGCCATGAACGCGGCCGAGGAGGTCCTGGACCCGGCCCTGGTGCGCCCCGGGCGCTTCGACCGCACGATCACCATCGGCAGGCCCAACCTCCAGGAGAGGCAGGAAATCTTCGCCTACTACTCCAAGAAGATACGCCTCGACCCCGGAGTGGACCTGGCCAGGCTCGCCCGCAAGGCCGTCTACAAGACCCCGGCCGAGATCGAGAACATCCTCAAGGAGGCGGCCCTCATCGCCGCCCGCGAGAGAAGGGAGATGGTGACCTACAAGGACATCTCGGCCGCCATCGAGAGGATAGAGCTCGGGGTGGCCCACCGCTTGAACATGACCCCCAAGGAGAGGGAGGTCACGGCCTACCACGAGGCCGGGCACCTGGTGATCCTCTACCTCACCCATCCCACCAACGACGTCTTCAAGGCCTCCATCATCCAGCGGGGGGGGACCCTGGGGGTGGTGCACTCCATCCCCCGCGAGGAGCTCTACAGCTCGGACCTCCACACCCTCAAGGCCCACGTCAAGGTCGCCCTGGCCGGCTACGTCTCGGAGAGGCTCAAGTACGGGGTGACGACCGACGGGGTCTCGGCCGACTTCGCCAACGCCATGAGGATAGCCCACGACATGGTCTGGCGCTACGGGATGGGGGGCGACGGCCTCTTCGGGGACTTCACCCGCATCCCCAAGGAGCAGCTCTCGGACAGCTTGAAGGAGAAGCTCAACGACGCGACCCAGAAGGTCCTCCACGAGGCCCTGGGGGAGGTTGAGGAGACCCTGAAGGCCGAGTCTCGCATCGTGGAGCGCTTCGCCCATGAGCTCCTGGACCACGACGAGCTGGACTACGACGAGATCGTCGCAGTCTTCCAGGAGTACGGCAAGCCCCCCAAGGGGATCGCCGTGGCCCCCCAGGAGTCCCCCCTCCCCCAGGCCGCGGCCGGCGCTCCCTCCCAGGGCCAGCCCCCTGCCAGCCCTGCTTCCCCGAGTCAGGGTCCGAAAACGGCCTAAAGACGGACTTTGTAACTGCTCAGCCCCCTCCCCACTGCTCGCCCCCTCAACTCACCTCCCCTCTCCCCCGGGGAGGGGACGAGCGCCTGCGGCGCCTGGCTCCCTCAGTACGCCTCACCTCCCTGCGGGGGAGGTGAGTAATCACCTCGGCCGGCATAGTAAAAATACAGTAAGAATTGGCGTTTCTCTTGACAAATCCGGGGAGGGGGGCTAAACTGAAAATGATCCCATGATGACGGTCACAATACGACGGGACAACGATCCCTTCAAAAAGTACTGGTGGGTCATCCTTCTGGCTTTCGGCCTGGTCGGGGGGTGGGTCTGCCTGCCCCTCATGGACACCGGGACAGGCTCCGCCCCGGTCGCGGAGGGCGGCCTCAAATCCTTGGACCAGAGCCTGGACTCCATCCACAACCCGATAGGAGCTCCCGGCTCGGCCGTGGACCTTTCCATGGAGGGCTCAGGGGCCTATCGGAAGAAGGCGGGTGGCCCGGTCACCTCCTCCCTCTACCAGCCTCCCCCGGAGTCAGCGGCTCCCGCTGAGCCGGCTGCCTCCGGGGGAGGCAATCTCGCCGATGCCCTCAAGGACGTCAGCAGGAAGACGGCCCTGGACCCCACGGGCTGGGGAGGGGCGAGGCCCCAGAGGGGCTTTAGCCCCCCCAAGGCCAACTTCGGGTCTCTCTCGGGCCTGGGCAGCGGGAGCAGCTCCTCGGTCTCAAGCGGCTACGGCGGCTCAAGCCCCGGCTCAGGGGGCCTTTCCGCCTTCGGCGCGCCCACTCCCAAGACCGGGATCGAGGAGGCGCGCGGCCTCGGCTCTCAGGAGAAGGCTCCCAAGGCCGGGGCAGGCGCCATGAAGTCCCTGGAGGCGGCCTCGATCAAGGCCATCTCCGCGGCCCAGATGCCCAGCATGGACGCGGCCAGGGCCATTGGGGGGCAGAGTTTCGACGGGAGCTCGGCCGGAAGCCGCATCGGAGGGGGCGGCGCGGCGGCCCTGAGCGGCCCCTATGCCAGGCTCGACGCGGCCCCGGTCAACCTCAAGATGAACAACCCCGCCCTGGAAAAGAAGGAGATCGCTCCCCCCCCGGCCAAGCCGGTCGAGGATGAGATGAGCCAGAGGGAGCGGATCATGCAGATGATCATGATGATGGTGGTCGGAGGGGTGGTCAACGGGCTGGTGGGCGGGGTCCTGGGCCTGGCAGGGCTGGGGGCCGGAGCCTAGCGGGAGGCGGTATGGAATCGCAAGGGAAGCAGCCTGAGATCAAGCTGGAGGTGAACAAGGAGGAGGAGAAAAAGACCGGCCTTCTGGCCAGCCTGCTCGCCCTCCTGGGCAGGAGCTCCGGCGGCGGCTCGGGAGCCGGCCCCGGCCTCGCGGGCGGGCTCCTCGCCACCAAGGCCGGGATCGTTGGCCTCATCCTGGTCGGGACCACTGTCGCGGGGGGCCTCGGGGTGGTGAGCTACAAGGTCTTCGGGCCCGGCGCCTCCGACCGCGTGGGAGCCAGGTTTTCCCTCTTTTCGCCCAGGCCCAAGGCAGCCGACTCCCAGGCCGAGGGAGCCGCTGCTTCCAAGGACGGGACCTCCCCCTCCCTCGACTATCTGGTCAAGGCCAACCAGGGAGCCATCGGGGAGGCTGGAGAGGCGGCCGAGGCCGCCTCCTTGTCCGCGACCGGCGAGCAGGCCTCGGCCCAGGGTCCCATCGGGACCGCCCAGAATCTAGGCGCTGCCCCCGGCGCCAGGGCCAATCCCTCCCTGAAGAGCGACAAGAAGTTCGGGGAGCTTTCCAAGGACCTGGGCGGCAAGGCCGCGACCGGGGCCTCCAGCCCTGCCGCCGCCTCGGGATCCTCTCAAGCCCTGCTGGCCAGCGCCAAGCTCGGCCAGGCCGCCGGCATGGGGCAGGCCAGGGCCGCTTCCGGGAGCGGCCGCCGCGCCCTGGCCGGGGCCAGAAGCGGCACCGCCTTCAGGCAGCTCGGGGCCGTGCGCCAGGACCACGTGGGGGCCCAGAGCAGCATGCAGGCCGGCCGCACCTACGACGGAGGCAGGGTCGGGACCACCATCGCCGGCGACCAGGGCATCGCCGGCACGGGGGCCGGGGCCGGCCAGGGAGAGGCCGGGACCAATCCCTCGGTCACCGCCGGCCCCTCGGCCAGCGAGCGCTTCCCCACCCCTCCCAGCGTGAAGGGCAAAAACGTCACCCCCTGGCAGAAGGCGATAGACATGGCGGCCATCCTGATCGCCGCGGCCATCCTGCTCCTCCTGGTCGGAGGCAAGGTCGAGGAGCCCGCCTTCAAATACGTCCTGGCCGGCCTGGCTGCCGTCCTGGGCCTGTGGGCCCTGGTCCTGGGCACCGTGATCGCCGGCGGAAAGTACGGCCAGACCTTCCAGGGAAACATGTTCATCCTGGCGGGGGGATTCGTGGCCGCGAGCGCGACCGTGATGGTCCTCACCAGCGCCATCTCTGACATGGGCTCGGCCTGGAAGTACGTGATGTACGCCTCGGGAGCCCTGGCCCTGGTGGCCGCCCTCACGGGCTGGCTCTACCCGCGCAAGGTCTATTCCCCCTCCGAGTTCAACAACGGCAAGCCCCCGGACCGCGGCCTCTTCGGCCGCCATCAGCCTCAGGCCCCCTCCGAGGATTCCCTCAGGGAATTCCTGGCCTAGGGTCTAGCCTCCGGAAGCCTCGATCTGCTGGGCTTTCCTTCTGCGCGCAAGGCAGGCCCCTACGATGGCACTAAGGCCCAGGGCGAGAGCCCAGGCAGCCCAGGCGACTTCCGAGCCCTTCGGGGTCGGCGGGGCGGCCGCCGGCTTTGGGCCGCTCTCGTGGCGGGACAGGGCCGCTTCGTAATCCGCCGCGAAGCTCCTGGGGTCGAGCTCAGCAGCCCTCTTGAAGTCCGCCAGGACCTGCTCCGCCTTGCCGCCCAGTCCTTCCCGGGCCCTGGCCCGGTTGTAAAAGGCCTGGGCGCTCTCGGGCTTGAGACCCAGGGCCTGGGAGGAGTCCTCCAGGGCCCCCTGGTAATCACGGGCCTCCCAGCGCAAAAGGGAGCGCGTGTTGTAGCCTGCCAGCAGCGATTCCCCCTTCCCTCCCTTGGAAGCCCAGAGCGCGATGGCCTTGTCAAGCTCTCCGAGCGCCGCATCCCGGTTTTTCAAGGACATCCAGGCCACGGCCCTTTGCATGTGCAAGTCGGGCAGCCCAGGATCGAGCGCGATCGCCTGCTCCGTGGTCTTGAGAGCCCCCTTTGGGTCTCCCAGGTTGAGCCGGTTCATGGAGCGGCTGAGGAGCTCGAGGGCCCTAAGGCGGTTGGTCGCTCGCAGTCCGGCTTGCCGCACGCGGGGGTCGTTCAAGGGGGATGCGGCCGCGAGAATCTCGCGCAGCCTTTTATCCTCGCCAGCGGCTTTTCCTGCCCGGGCTCCCCTTTCCTGCGTGAGCCTGAGGATGTCCTGAGCCGCATGGGAATAGGGGCCCTGGGGGTTGAGCCTCAGGGCCTCCAGGGCCGCTGCGTGGGCCCTGGGAAAGTCCCCCAGCCTGCCGTGCCCGATCGCGCTTGTCACCAGGCTTCCTGCCAGGGCCTCAGGGTCCGCTTGCTCCCGCGCCAGGCCCGCTGCCCTTTCCGCGCGCGCAATACCGGTCTTGTAGTCCCCCAGCTCCATGGCCGCGCTGGCGCCCAGGCGCTGCACCGGGAGGCTTTTTTGGAACCGGGCCGCGAGCGCGTTAACGCCCTGCTCCGCGGCCAGGAGCTTTCGCCTGTCCTCCAAGCTCTGCTCCGGCTTGCGCTGGATTTGCTGGATGACCTGCAGGCTCTCGGCTGCTCTTGCGGTGGCGGTCCATTCGGCGTCTTCAGCGAGGGTCTCCGCTGTTGGCAATGCATGAGAGGCCATGTCCGGCCTACTTGCCCCGGACCCGGGATCTCCCCAGGAGTTCGGAGCGCGCAAAAGCAGGAGGAGAATCAATCCGAGCATTTACTGAAGATTATGTTAAAATACCGCCTGAGATACAAGGAGGACAGGATGCCTGCCCTGGTTTTGCGCGCCGCGTTCCTATTTCTTGCTTGCGCCGCCTTGTCTTCAAGCGCGGAAACTCCCCAAAGAAGGGCTGCCGCTGCGGAAGCAGTGGCCGGCTTCGAGGGCTTCGTCAAGGAGCTCATGCTCCATGGACAAATGAGCACCATGGGGCATGGCCGGATCAACGAATTGCTGGACCTGCCCCAGGGCACGCGCGCTCGATGGATGAAATTTTCCAACAAGGAGACTGCTGACAACAGGTTCAGGGATTGCTTTCTCGTCATCGGAGACGAATCGGATTCCCCCAAGCCCCTCGCGGTCGTGTTTCTCCGCAAGACCAGGCTCAAGTGGGAAGGGGAGTCCTTCTACTTCAAGCTCGGGCTTGACGGCGTTCTCCAGAAGGCTTTCGCCCTGCGGGGAAACTACGATGCCTCGGGCAGGCCAGTCCGCGGCAGCGGGGTGGAGGAGATCCTCGACGGCGACTCGCCGGAGGCGAGGGAGCGCCTGCAATACGAGCTGGACTTCTGGCTCAAGGGCAGGCACCGAAGGAAGAGGCAGGACCTGGAAGTCGCTGGGACTCCCCAGACGGCCCCAGCGGACGAGGAGAGGCTCCAGGGCATGATCGAGAAGGCTGTCAAGGCCGCGGCCGCCAAGCCCGCCCAGGCCTTCTCCTCTGACGTGGACCTGCCGAGCTACAAGAACCCGGAGAATCCGGACGACTTCGCTCTCGTGGTGGGCATCGAGAAATACACTGACCTCCCGGAGGCCCAATTCGCCCAGCGCGACGCCGAGGCTGTCCGCGAGCACCTCGCGGCCATGGGCTTCCCCCAGCGCAACATCGTCTTTCTCGCCGGCCCCAAGGCCACCAGGACAGGGCTCGCCAAGCACGTGGAGACCTGGCTTCCACGCAGCGTGAGCGAGCGCTCCAGCGTCTTCTTCTACTACGCTGGCCATGGCGCCCCTGACCCGGCGACCGGAGAGGCCTATCTCCTCCCAGTTGACGGGGATCCCCAGTTCCTCAAGGACACGGGCTATCCGCTCAGGCGCCTCTACGAGAAGCTCGACAGCCTCAAGGCCAGGCGCGTGATCGTGGCCCTGGATTCCTGCTTCTCAGGGGCCGGGGGGCGCTCGGTCCTGCCAAGGGGAACCAGGCCCCTGGTCACCAAGGTCCGGCTCGGGATGCCGGGACAGGGCAAGATCGTCTCCTTCTCCGCCTCGGACTCGGACCAGGTCTCCGGCGCGCTCGAGGAGCAGGGCCACGGGCTCTTCACCTACTACTTCCTGCGCGGCTTAAACGGAGAGGCCAAGGACAAAAGCGGGGCGGTGACCGTCCAGTCCCTCTACGACTACCTTCTGCCGCGAGTGCGGGACATGGCCAGGCGCCTGGGGGAGAGGGAGCAGACCCCCAGGCTGCTTCCTTCCCTGCCCGAGAAAGGCTTGACTGTCCTGAGATGAATTCGGGCCGGGCGCATCCGTAAGCGACGTTCGGCAGCTTCGCTTTTTACGGATTGCGCGGAGTCGGCAAGACGGCCCCGCTCAATAAGGTCCGGTCCGTCGTGAACGGGCTTGCTCGGCGAATCACCGGTCCGATTCGCCATTCGGGCGGGCCGCGACCCGCCGACGGCCCGCGATCGCGGCGTCAATGACGTCGTCTCCCAGGATGCGCCGGGCTTCCAGCGCGTTGTGCGCGCGGCATAGGAGCCTGACATTGGCCGGATCGTCGGAGCGCCCACCCAGGCTCAGCGGCCGGATGTGGTCGTATTCCAACGCGTCCCGGGACTCGCAGCGCCGTCCACCCGGTTCAGTGAAGGCGCAGCGTCCCCCGTCTCGGAGCCACACAATGTCCTTGATGCCTTGCGGGATCCTTAGACACGAGGCGCGGCCGGCCGGGATTGCCGCGGCGCCCAAGGCGGTTTTGCCTGGCGCCCGAGGCCGCCCGCGCTGGGCTTTCCGCCGCAGGCGTCGTTCCGGGTCGATGCGCTCTAGCAGGACCCGCAGGGCCTCGCCGAAGATGTCCGCTAGCCTTCCCGAGGGGTACTTGTGCCTCAGGAGTTGCCGGGCGCGTTCAACCTCTTGGAGCAGCGCCTCCTCCGCCGCGAAGACGAACTCGATCCTGGGGGGCGCCGGAGCGCGGACAGCCGCTGCCTCGTCCGCGATTCCAGGAAACAAAACCCCAGGCTCGGACTGTCGAAGCGCTTCGGCTGCACGCTCCGCCTCGGCGGGGTCAGGCGCCGCGAATAGGTCCGGCCCCTCCATGCCGCAGCCGCTCGGGCGCGCCGGTGCCGCCGGCTCCTCCAGCCCGGGGCTCAAGCGGCGCACGCGATCGGGCGGCTGCCGTCGCGGACTGAGCGAAGCTGTCAGCACCTCCACATCCCGAGTGCTTCGATTCGCCGCGCCACGCAGCAAGCGGCGATAATTCTCGCGCGTCAGGTGAGGCGCCAGCATGGAGACGCTCGTCAGGGATAATATCCCGCGCCCGAGGGCCCGGTAGAGGACGGGGAACTTGACCGCAGCTCGTGCCGCGTGGATGCGGCGGTACGCCTCGCCCTCCGAATAGCGCAGTTTGCGGACGCAATAGGCAAAGAGCGACGGGAAGCCACGTTTGGCGGCGAGGTCCCTACGATCCAACTCGGCCAGGTGTCGCAGTACCGCGACCAAGTGTCGCCTATCGTCCGCCGCCAGCGCCAAGAGCGACGATTCCAGCTCGTTGTCCGACAAGCGGCTCAAGTCCTCGCGCATGGGGTCCTCCTCACGGTTTGTGCGTAGACGCCTACCCATAAGTACGGATGAGGGGGCTGTTTGGTTCCAGAGAAGGATAAGACCCGCGAGCAGTGCAGAAATCGTTCAAAATTTTGCTGGAAATTCCACATCGCCAGCTTATCGCGCGATAAGCTGATTCGGCAAGTAATTGCAACTCAAATTTTATCGAAATAT